>CAXGPR010000035.1:0-33607 GCA_964011675.1 uncultured bacterium | reverse complement strand
CCCAAAATCCAGAAACAAAAACGTGACCGAGTATCAGCCCAAGGAAAAAGGGCCGAAGTTTGCGATAGAGGTTCACGCCTCCATACTTGAGAATAGTGGCTTTTAACAGCCAACCGAGAAAGATGCTAAACCATGTAAAGACAATGGTCAGCGTCGCTCCTATGGGAAAACCTATATAGTGTATGGGCCACCATAGAATGTGGTGCCGTGCCCACATTAACACCCCCATCACGCCCGCACCAATAAGTGAAAATAGGTAGCGCGGACCAATACTAGACCAATCACGTAGTGGATGTGTGGGATTGGCGATCTTATGCGCGGTATCCCCGTGAATTATTTCACCGAATCGATTGTAAAACCACCAGTCTAAATTGATTCCTCCATACGTATAACCCATCCACACTACCATACTCACCGATCCCGCTAGTCCTACGACAACCGACAGGGCTATCGCCCAAAACAGCGGTCGACCCCGAACGTTCCCAGCATCCGCCAGTTTAAGACTGTTGATTGTCGAGGCCATAATCATCGTACGCAGGTCTCCCGCCCAGCTAAACGTCATGCCCAGACTTACCAATCCACTAGGCGTTACGGCCTCAGTCCCCACCGCATGTATGACAAACGGCTGGGCCGTCATCTGAGCTCGCGCGAATCCCAGTCCCCCTTCTGCCACAATGCGCGCCAACCCATAAAAGACACAGAACGCAACAAAGAGAAAGAATAGGGCAACGCCTAAAGGAACCCCCGAAAGCACGAGCCATGTCGTAGCATAGGCACTCGCTCCACCAAGAATGAGGAGAGCCCCTCTGTAGGACAGGATCTCCTGACGATCGTCTATTACCCCTCCACGCCAAGCCTGTTGCCATACCTGACGTAAATGTGTGCGACTGTTCCACAAACCGTACAGCACCAATACAAGCATAGCACCCATGCCCTGATGAGATACGGCCATAGATCCTTCCATAAAAAGGTCACTACGCCCTGGGATGCTGTATCCCAGTATATTCTCCACGGCGATCTGTCCCTTAGTCACTAAATGGAAAAGCCAGATCCCAAGTCCCACGTCGAGGCTGAGAAAGTAGGCCAACCCAATGGCAATAAAATTGACGTTGGTTTGCAAGACTAGGACGTGGTTAAAAAGGGGTAAGCTGTTGCGCAATTGGATGGGTGGCACAAAGGGGAAATAGTGGTTCAGTGCGTTTGTGCTAAATATGATAAAGGGAATAGAAAAGCCCAGCCACATCAACGGACTCTTCAGGAACGCGTTGAAGATAGAACCATCGCGCCCCTCTTCGGTCATGTCCAGCGGCAGCTGTAGGAGTGGAAACGTCAGGCGATCGTAGTCGACCCACTGCCGACGAATAATCGACATGATAGTGATCATCATTAGGTAAATTGCCATGATAAACGAACACCACGCCAACAGTGGGCGCACCCAGTGCTCCCAAGGGATACGCTGTCCCTGGGGCAAACCCTCGAAAAAGTACTTGATGGCCATCGGATCGTGCGGAACCAGCCAGTCTTTAACGAAGGGATGTAACAATTCGCCCCAGTTATTTTCTGGGGTGGCATAGTAGTAGATACCGGGCAACATAGCAATCAGGTTGCCGGTAAATCCCCAGGTCGGAATAGCTGACGCAACGATCATCATGCAGTAGATAACGATCAGCTCGGAGCGATCGAATCCCCAAGAAGAGTTACAGAGCTTGACAAGCGGATTAATCAGAGCGACAAAGACAAAAAAGAGAAAGACCGCTCCAGCCGTTATATAGTCTGACGACATACCCGCCGTCGCCATGGCCAAGCGTGCGTAGGCAAAAAAGACGTTAATAATGAGAGAAAGAAGCGCGCCAACAATCAGGGCCCGCGTCGTTATTTTTGCGGTCATGTCCGAGCAGTATACCTTTTTTCCCTTATGTGAGCAAGCATATATTAGACCGCTGTTTCTCTCGATGAAAGGGCGTATATTCCGAATCTTATTTCCCTAGCTCAAACCAAGCACTAACTTGAAACATAATCCATCATGTGCTATCTTGGCGACGAAAGAAAAGGAGGATGCCGTGCGTATCATTGTGATCCTACTCGCTCTTGTCGCACCGATAGGTGCCCATTTCCCCCACGATAGCGTATTTGAGGTATTTCAGTTTCCCGACGAGCACGTGCCGACGATGGACGGAGACAGCGCAGATTGGGACATGGTACCTGCAGAATACTTTATCGATCATACGTCTTATAGCGAAACGTTACACGACAGTACGGTAACCGACACGCTAGATCTACATCCTATACGAGCCGCCGTAGGCTGGAACGACCGGCTGAATCGACTCTATTTTATCGCTGAAGTTTACGATGACGTTTGGCGTTTCTCGCATCCCAATACAGATTCATTAGATACGCCCCATAGCCGCATGACTGGCGCCTATGTGCACGGATCAGATATATGGGAAATCGTCGTTGATGCCGATCACGCCGGCGATCGCGTAATCAATTTTTCAGAAGAGCCGGAAGCCGAGTTTCGCTATCGTAGTGCCTATACCCAAAACTATCACCTATATATGCCACCACTCAATGGCCACTACTGGCACTGGCTATGGGGCAAGGCGCTTTGGACAAAGCGCGAGGAATTTTCTTCTGTGGGATGGAATGGTAGGGTACAGCATCTTGATTCCGGCCGAGTCCTATACGAATTCTACATTACGCCCTTCGACGACCTTCACCCAGACGGCCCCGAACACAGCATGGCACACGACTTGACGGAAAACAGCATTATTGGACTAGGCTGGGCATTTCTAGATGCCGACGATAAAGATGACGGCTTCGATGCATTCTGGTCTCTTTCAGGTGAAATGAAACTTTACTGTAGCGGTGAATACATATCCGATTTTAAGCTGATGCCGATAGAGAGCGACCTTTTCAAATAAGCATACGCCAAACCGACATATCTTACGCTCTAATAAGCCACGGCGATATAGCGCATTACAACCGCGTCTTTCACATCTGCACCTTCCGTATCCGTGTCGATCTCTAAACGCATCAGATAAATGCCCGGAGGCACATGCCGTCCGTCTGCATCGCGTCCATCCCAGGAAAGCGTATAAGTTCCCGTGCTGAACCTGCGTTCTTCACGTATAGTTTGCAAAACCCGTCCGCTCAGATCACTAATTGTCGCTTTAACCGGACTATCATCTCCTACGCGCACCACGTTAAAAGAAACGTTGACTTCTTCGTTAATACCATCTCCATTGGGTGAGAATATTGAAGGCACCACCTCAACATCGGTAAGCAACGAATTGTTAGTAACAGAAGAAACCACCGTAGTTGTATTGCTCATTACGCTGCCAACAGCATCGCCAGGATCAACGCGTTGCCAAGAACCTCCATCCGTTTGACTACTGTTGCGCAACGCAGATTTCAAAACAGCACCTGTGACAAACAAAGAAGTCTCAAAATCAAGTCGCAAGACTTCAATAGCTCCTCGTGGACGCACCGAAGCAAAGCGCAGATGGAGCGAATCACTTTGCGTAGGAATCACATCAAACTCGAGAGGTACGAGATCCGCGTCCGCATTGTCAGAAAAATCTGCTAAACGCCCTCCATACAAGTTGACCAACTCGAGATCCATATTGGGAGGTGCCATTAACAACAATTCGTCAAAACCTGGATCTCTGCTGACAAACTGCGGAGTTATATAAAAAGAAAATGGGCTACGCACACCCAACTCTGCGACTCTAAAAGGCGATATTTCACCCAAAACGTTCTGTGCAACGGGACTAGAGAAATCGAGGCGTATCGAACGCAGAGATGCACTCTGGTCTGGGTCGTCGGATAGCAACGTAGCACGAATAGACAAAAACTCGCGCGGTGATGGGGAGGTAATCACACTTCCGCTGGATACAGTGTAGGGCTCACTCCAGTCACTCCAATCGCTACCTGGAACTTGTTCGGCTATAATATCGCCTTTAAATATCGACAACAAGCGACCGTAATCTGCTTCGCTAACTTCACTTCCATCACTCTTATAGTAATGCAGTATCTCTCCTAGCTCGTTGCCCGTGCGGGTCTGTATCTGCACTTGCGTACCAGGTGGCGTATCCGCATCCCACTGGATAGACAGAAGATTTCGACTACCCCCTAGACGAATAAGATCAGATGTGAGTGAAACCTCGGGTTGAAAACCCTCGCCATAAAATTGGAGTTCAGACATATCGGCATTTCTAGCACCGATGGCATCTAACGTCCATTGAAAACGGCCAAAGCGAGCTTTAATAGGCTCAAATTCAGCTCCCTCGTAACGCGCACTAGGACGCGGAGTGCCAACATTAGCCTTAGGAATCCACTGTAAACTACCATCCGGCGCCAATGAACCGTCGGAAAAATCGATTCGGTAACTGGGAAACATGCCGCGATTATAAGCAAGCCTGTAAGTGTCTATCCAGTAAAAAGACCCTAAATCAAAAACCAGTTCTAAATCAGGATTGGCAACTGCCGATGCAACGCTATAAAAGATCCGATTAAAGGTTTCTAAATCGCCGTCAAAAAACTTGCGTAAAGCGAGCGGCTGCGTCGTCGTCGTATTAATTTCACCACCTCTAGAATAAATTCCAGATACCAGTTCATCTCCCTTATTCCAAACTTCAACCTCTGCTAGACGCGGCCTCTCACGACGGTAGTAACGAATTGAGCCACGACGTTCATCGTCAAGTGCGCTGTATAGATCTTCTTCAACCACCACCTCACGACCATCTGGCTGGCGCTTGTAATACTCGACAGCTCCACGCAAGTCATCACTCAGTAAGTCATAATCTTCTTTGGATACTTCTCGTCCAGCTAAGCCATTAGTCCCTGTGACTAAAATCTGGACAAAGCGCACCGGTGCAGCATCTACTAGGGGCTGAACGCGTGTCAAATCAATCTCGAAGACACGCTGAGTTTTATTTTCACTTAAAGTACGTAATACGGTCGTAAAAGCAGGATTGTCTCCACCTTGCAGTCGAGCAGGTTTAAGACCGTCTGAAATGAGTACTTCAAACAGTAGGAATGGATCTCCTATTTCCTCTTCAGTAAAGCGCACTACTATCTTTTCTGCAAAAACTACTCTTCCCAGATCTGCAACAAACCACCACTGCGAAGCTAGATCACGGTCGGCACTAGGTTCTTCAGGTTCCCAATACGTCGATAAATCTCCATCAAACACATTGGCTACATTTTCTACGTTTGATCCCCCTTTAATCGCATCAGCTAATGTGATTTCTTCGACCTCTTTTTTGCCAATGCTAGCCGGCGGGTTATAACGTAAATACTCGACAATATCCAAAACAGCATTAGTTTTCTTCTCTATTTTTTGAGCACGAACTTCTCCAGTTGGAGAAATAACGGCTGTCCCGTCAGGGAAAGACCAATTATCCCATTGGCTACGACCGCTGATAGTCACTTGATTTCCACGAACTCGATGACCTGCAGATTGGGCTACTGCCTCTACCTGAAGCATTACAGAGAATGCAATAGCACCCATCAAAAAAGTAATCCGTAGAAAACTCATACGCTCAATCATACACACACCCTATAGGCGATAATTAATCGTTTAGTAAGCAAAAGAAATCAATGTTTGCTTTGTATCGATGCCTGTATCGGCTTCAACGCTCATTTGCAACACGTAAATTCCTGGAGTAATTAAATTGCCATCTTGGTCATGGCCGTTCCACTGAACACTGTGTCGACCACTCCCCTTTGCATCAGACCACACCACACCGAGTGAGCGACCTGACAAATCATAAATCTCAACTTGTATGGGAACCGGTCCGACCAAATTGAGCAACTCATAATTGATTTGAACAAAGTCGTTAATCCCGTCCCCATTAGGAGTGCAGACTGGTGATTGAATACTGAGCGACTGAATCGTATTATCTGCAAAGCGCGTCAGAGCCACATTCAACCGATCACTTTCGACCAAAGCACTAGCATTACCCGCTGTTATACTCTGTGGAACTTCAGCGGGATAGCCACTCTCAAAAAGACGTCCTGAAAACACTGTACCAAATTGAAATACCTCAGCTTGGAAATCTACTTCTATAAGTTCTTCCGTACGTTGCACGTCAATCCGAGGAATCCGCACGATAAAACCTTCATTTTCGTGCGACACGACATCAAAATCGACAGCAATACCTGAAATACGCACTTCATCTATGCTTTGAGCCTTGCTTGGCGTATCAATGCCGATACTATCAAAGCCGAGATCATCTTTCTGCATTTGTGGAAGCAGACTGTATGTAAACGTGGTAATTTGGCCAGGTGTTACCTGAGAAGGGTTTATCTCTGCTAGTGCCTGACTAGCCACAGGCGGTATAGAAACGGCAAACTGCACGTAGTCTAACTCACTACTAGCAGTTATTCCAGAAGTGAAATCCGCACGCATCTGCACATAGCGCTGAGGACCGTCTCCGATCATTTTCCCTTGACCATGGGAAAAATCGTAGGCTGCTCCCCAGAACGCCCAGTTTTCGGTATCGTGCGTCATTCCAGCCTGTTCGCCGCGCTGAAGTTTGTTATAAGTGGAAAGCGTGAGTGGACGGCCCGCCGCGTCAAAACGAGTGCGTTCACCTCCCCGAAATGTACTCCGCCAATAGATGTTGGGATCCTCATCCAGACCACTGCGCATACTCAGTTCTACATCTGCACCTTCGTTAACTTGACCAGACCAACTCAGTTGCCCCAAGCTAGCCGGCGCCCCCAAATCAATCACATTAGATACGTAATTAGCGAATGGGGCAAATCCATTCCCATAAATTTCCATTTCGGCGATTTCCCATATGCCTCGTGTATTTTCTGGCGCGGAAAAAAGCAAACGGCGAATTGGCACATTAGGAAGCGGCAAATCAATCATCGCCGAGGTGTTTTCAGCTACATCATAAACGATATCAAAGTCCAAATCGCTTCCACGCTGACCAATCTTAAGCTCTCTAGTCCCGTCTTTAAGTGGGTCGCCATCGTTTATACCAATTCTGAAGTATTGGACAAAACGATCCGCCATATACTGTTGACGAGGGTAAAAACGGATACGCTCAAGTAGTAATCGCGCGCCGAAGTCAAACGTCAACGACTTTTCAGTAGGTCCATGCGCTGCGAAGTGACCATCACCCAAGTAACTGGTATTGGGGTCTTCATCAAACATAAAGAAGTCATCTTGCTGTGGAGGCCCCCAACCAATCCAAACCAGATTGAGTATCTGGCCACCTTTTTCCTCGATAATCGGCACGAGATTAACTTCGGGATCAAAAATCTGCGGCCGAATTACGTCGTCATCAAAGTCTAAAAGCTCAGAATACCCATGTTTTTTCGCTGCTATATCTCCCCAACTCAACTGAACAAACTCGTATTCTCCAGCTATTTCGGGGCGCGGCAGATCCCTTCCGCCGATCCGATATATAGTCAAGCCACAAACCGTACTATACCAGGCGAGCGTAATGAACATCGATATGGATACGATGTGCACCTTCATCAATCGCTAACTCCTTAGTAGACAACAGACAGAATCGCCTGTTCTGTATTGGTTCCCCTATCGGCTTCCACACGTAATAACAAGACATAAACGCCTGGAGCAACCAATTGTCCCCTGCTATTTCTTCCATTCCACTCCGCAACGTGCCGACCACTAGAAAGTGCCTTTGACCAAACCACTCCGAACGAACGACCTGAAAGGTCGTATACTTCGGCTAGAACTGAAACAGCTCCCGCCAAGTTAAGTAACTCAAAATTAATTTCTACGACATCATTCACTGCATCGCCGTTGGGAGTAAAAACAGCCGATTCTATTGATATTGAACGAATGTTTTTTTCTCCAAAACGATTTAGGTCCACACTAAGGCGGTCGCTATCTACCAACACATCAGCATCGCCAGCGGTCACACTCTGTGGAACTTCTTCCGGTTTTTCACTATTCGATAAACGGCCCGAGAAGACAGTACCAAACTGAAAAACCTCTGCCTCAAAATCGACTTCTATCAACTCTTCAGTCCGCTGCACCCCAATGTGCGAAAAACGAATAACAAAACTTTGTTCTTCTTGAGATACTACATCAAATGCAATTGTCTCCCCAGAAATACGCACTTCATTGATGTTACGAGCTCTGGTAGGTGTATCAATTTCTATGCTGTCAAAACCGAGATCACCATTCTGCAACGTAGGTCGTATTTTATACGTAAAATCAGTTATTTGGCCCGGAGGAGCTCTATTTGGCACAATCTCAGCCAGCGCGCCGGTTGCAACTGGAGGTATTGATACTGAAAACTGGACGAAATTCAACGTACTACTAGCAACAGCATTTGACGAAAATTCTGCACGTAACTGTATGTAGCGCTGAGGGCCATCTCCAATCATCCGCCCCCGACCTTCCAAGAAGTCGTAAGCAGCACCCCAGAATGCCCAGTTTTCGGTGTCATGTGTGAGTCCAGCTTGCTCACCTCGCTGCAGTTTGTTGTAACTCGAACGAGTCAACGGACGTCCATTCGCATCAAATCGAGTGCGTTCAGATCCACGAAACGTGCTGCGCCAATATAGATTTGGATCATCGTCTAATCCACTGCGCATGCTCAACTCAACCTGCGCATCAGTATCTAAAGTGCCCTCCCAACTCAACTCTCCCAAGCTAGCCAATCCACCTAGGTCAATAACGTTTGAAATATAGTTGGAAAAAGGCGCGTATCCGTTTCCGTAGATTTCAAATTCAGCTATCTCCCAGATACCTTGAGTATTCTCTGGCGCTTCAAAAAGCAGTTGACGAACGGGCACACTGGGCAGTGGCAGATCAATAACGGCCTCAGTATTCTCTGTCACGTCGTATATTATGTCGAAGTCTAAATCACTTCCGCGTATGCCGCGAGTAAACGGACGCGTTCCAACTTTAAGAGGATCGCCATCGTTAATGCCTACTAAGAAGCGTTGGACAAAACGATCGTTAGCGAAACGAATTCGCGGATAAAAACGAATCCGCTCAAGTAGAAAACGCCCCCCCATGTCAAAAGCAAGTGATTTTTGCTGTATGACGCCATAATCGCCTCCCCAATCTCCATCCCCCAAAAAAGCTGTAGTCGGATCGCCGTCAAACATCGCTTCGTCACGACCATTAGCAGGTCCCCAACCAATCCAAGTAAGCGCCTGTACTTGTCCCCCTTCAGTTTCCAACTGCGGCACGAGGTTTATTTCAGGGTTCAGTTTTAAAGGCGCAATGGAATTAGACCCAATAGTGACCAAGTCGGCAGCACCGTGCTGAGCAGCAGACACATCAGACCAAGATAGTTGAACAAAATCGGTAGGATCTTCAAATACGGGAAGAGGTAGACCCTCGCCCCCGATACGAAATACTGTGAGCGATTCGACAGGCTGACTGTAACCGAGTACTACTCCAATCCAAAAGACATATAGTAGAGAGGGCGGTTTCGTCATACCCGTTTTTTGTCCTTCTAAGAATCGTGATAAGAGAACATCTACTGTGTGGGGCACTCTGACGAGCTATGCTACTTAGCACGGCATATGCGTGCTCATATCAAAAGTAAGGTGAGTTAGAGTATACTGTAAAACAGAGAAAGGCAGATCGCTATTGATCTGCCTTTCTCTAAATAATCTTACAGGTACTTATCGAGCCATCGAGGCCTTGATATGTCCCCAACTATCGTTTTCAACTGCTGTGGATAACGCTTCTTCGTCCAACGGTAACAGAATAAAGTCGGCAAATGAACTTGCATTTCCGAAAACGTCACTCTGTCCACCCAAAGACCACTTGGCCGTCCAAGGGTTAGCATCTTCTGCATCTTCTGGACCATTGTCGTTATCAACAACCTGCAAACCAGCACCAATGATTTCCATCTCGACAAAGTCGTGCTGGACACTCAACTCGGGACCCTGCCAGTTGAAGTCATCCCAAGCAATAGAGTACCACTCAGCCTGAAAGTTAGCCTCAGAACCGTGTGCACCGTCAAGGTTAAAGGAATCTTCACAGCACTGGTGAGGCTCATTGCCATGCCAATCCGAGTCAGACATCCAAAACCAGCTCCATCCAAAAGGAGCTAGAGCAGGCCAGCGATAGTGGGAGGTCTGGGTCTGGCCACCATTGTATTTCTTGACTTCTTCATCGGATAGATCCCCGGCAATGCCAGCTCCACCGGCGTGAAACCAGCCGCCAGAGTGATCAGCATCAACGCCAATTTCGATTGAATCATCTTGACCGCAGCAACCGATACCACCCGCATCACGATCCCAGACATCATCAAAACGATCGTATACGTGATATAGACGATCTAGTTCATCATTCCAACCCATAGCATAGCGAAAATACAGGTTTGAACGATCTTTTTCACGGCCGACATCACCTTCACCTACAACGATATCGGGATCATCAAGGTTAATCCACATTTCATCAGGCACAACGTCCCACTCAGATATATTGCCGTCAAGAACAGGCAATTTATCAGTAGGAAACTGAAAAACTCCGAACACTCGGCCTTCTGGAATATGTGCAAATGCAGAAGTGCACATACCCACTATAGCAGCCATTAACGCTATTTTCTTCATCGTACAACCCCCTATGATTGGAAGGAAAAACCAACTAAAATTGGTATAAAATGGCATTATGGGACTAGAAAAACAAAAATAATATCAATTGTCAAGCAAAATATGTCACTTGTCAATTTTTTTAAAAAAAGTAATACAAGGCATCACTTCTTCATTATGTGCTATGGCTTACTTTTCATCTTCTAAAGGTGTACCTGTCGCCCAAGGCATCGCACTCAAGCTTTTCTGCTGACGCTGGTTCGTAGCCAGTAGTTGTTGTGCCCGCTGTATCTTATTTCGAGCTCCGGTTTCGTCTCCGCGCATGCGGTCGATCTGAGCAAGTGCACTGTAAGCACGTCCATACTCTGGATCTATCTGTATAGCTCGTTGGAAAGATTCAGCGGCCTGATCAACTCGTCGCATATGAAGGTAATCAACACCTAGATTAAAGTGAGCTTGTGCAACCTCCGGATCAATTTTTATCGCTTTTAAATGCAGTTCTACTGCTTTTTGCCTGTTTCCCTTCAAGGAATGCGCAATCCCCATATGTGTGTAGGCTTGAGCAAAAGAGGAGTCAGCCGCGATAGCTTTTTGATGAGAGGCAATACCTTTATCAAACAGTCCTTTGCGGCTATAGGCAACACCAAGGTCATCGTGTGATTTAGCAACATTAGGCGTGAGTCGAGTTAAATACTCTTTCGCTTCGATATCAGAGAGGGAATAGGTTGTATCTGTCCAAGCAAGAAAAACAATCGGAACACCAAAATACACAACCTGTTTACCTGTCTCGAACAGATAAGCGAATCCAGATCGGCAGCTTCTAATCTGAGCCAACCAATTAGCTGTCCTTCTGTTAGCCGAATCATCAACATCACCATCCCCCGTTTCATTATCAACGAGGTTTTTTCGTATGGATTTTTTGCGCACTTTCCAAATAAAGCCATCGTAGTAATAGTGTAGAAAAGCCGAGGTGGCAATCAGCACTTTTACAAGATCGTATACGAAGTAATTTTGAGTAGACCGGGCCACAGCTTCGATACCACCATAGGCCAAAATCAGAAACACGTAAAAGAAAACAATGCGCAGCCTTCCATCGCGAAAAAGAAAATGGAAAAACGAACGGCCAGAGTTACTCCCTCTCTTTAGCACTCCGTGGTTATATATCCATACAATGGCGAAGTACTGTATATCGTGTGCCAAAGCCGTAATCGCGTAACCCAATATTACGTCTTCAAGGACGACGTAAGCATAATAGACAGTAGCGAATGTCGTTAGAGAAATAGCAATCTTGGGCAATACTATGGGAGATCCTCTACGCCATTCACTGAGTAAATTTACCACATATAACAGCGACAAAACCATAGCCAAATAGAATAGCAGGGAACGCAGCACATGAACGTAACTCGGATCGATCCATGTGTATAGACCGAATCCATAGCGATGACAACGTTCCAAAAAGTTGATTAAGTAATGAGGACTTGCCGCTACAATATAAGTGAACCAAACAGCAGTGATCCACCAATCCAACCGAGCAGTCAATAGTGAGGGCTTATGTCGCTTCACTTCATAGATACGCATAAATCCGTAATGCTGCATGAAGAAATGCCACATATCCCACAGTGCTAAAAAAATAAAGAAACCCAGATGGCCACTAAAAACACTCCACCCTACAAAGCCAGTAATGACAATTGGCGATACAATAAACCGAGCTTTATAACGCACGAAAAGTTCGCGCTCACCATAAGCTCTCATAAGACCCGGCAAATGGTGGCCTACTGCAAAGAACGCCAGAACAAATAGTGCAATATCTGCAGAACTGAAGTAATTGGAGGCAAAAAGTAGAACCGCAAGAGAAATTAAAGGTGTTCCGATAAAAAAGACTAAATCCCACTGACGGCTTATGATCCACTGATTAGGCGGGTGCATACTCGACATATAATTTTCTCTACAAACCTGCAAAAACGGAAAGGAAGACTAAGCCTGAAGTCTGATGCTCGCGTTCACCATTTACAACTTCCAAGGAACGACGATCAAAACGAACACCCATCTGAGTAGTAAGCTCATAACCACTGTAAGCCCTCGAACTTGTCAACTGAAGCGCCAAGACATTACCGTAAAAATCACCACTAAGCTGACCCGTATTTAACACATCTTCATCAGTCAATAGGTCGAAGAAGCTTCTTCCTTCGTATCCTAAACGAACATAAGATCGATTGAGTATCGGAAAATCAATCAGCAACATATATATGACGTCCCAGCTACGGGTCCTATCATTATCGCGACTAAATGGTGTAATTTCAAGATATTCACTCTTGATCCGAGGAGATACATTAAACTGAGTCCACGAATGCGTGTAATCTGCTTTATTAATTAATCCCAGAAACCCTGATGTCTGGCGTCCGTTCCGGCCAGTGGGACCCAATGGGTCATACAATGCGGTGCGCTGCCCCTCTGCGTCCAATACCGGTGCGCCACCCTCATCCAGTAACCACTCAATATCTACATTTCGTTGACGCCACGTCTCCCATTTAAAACGATGCTTCATATTCCACCCGCGCGGACTATCATATTCCCAATCAGAGTAAAGCGTATTGATCCAAGCATCTTGCGCTGCAAGAGGATCTGATATTGGCGCGTTTCGTCCCGCTGAGTCACTAGCCCGCCCATATTGGGCCTTTGGAATAACCCACTGAACTAAATCATCTTCGATCGTATCTTGAGCTATACGCACCATATCGAACACGCGCCACCGACCAAACGTAGGCCAATCTTTGCTGTAAGTAGCCATACCATAAAAGGTATCACTATCACGATCAGCCTTATGCATAGATTGACGTAGTCTGCCAAGGTTAAGTTGTATGTCTGGGTTTATTTGCACTCGGGTATATGCATTATACCCCCAGTGATCTTTTTTGTAGGGGTAGTCTGGCAAATCATCATTTTCGAATCGGTCTACCCAGCCGTTATTGTTCATGTCGACCCCAAAGAGAAACTCTGGTCGGTCAACACCATAGCGCAAAAATGGCTCGTCATAATCGGGAAAGAAGTTTTGCCGCTCGCCGTTGCTATTCTGATTAAAATCAGAGATAAAATCTCCGTTTTCATCGTATCCAGGAAATACAGCCGGGTCAGCGACTCCATTAGCCCGAATCCTAAACTGTTGGCCAGGTATAGGAATCAAACTACCCTGAAATCGGCGCAATTGATCGGGATGGCGATCATTGTCGTCATTATCATCTACAAAATCATACGATTGCGTAATTCCTTCGGGAGAGTAATCGACCAATCCGCGTCCATCGACGGGACGCACATTTGTGCTATAACCGTCATCCATTCCAAAGCCTTCAACAAAGAAGCGCCACGGACCTGCATGTTTAGATATATTAAACATCCACCCCAAGTCTCGCTTATCCCCTACTATGCCTGCAATTGCATCATGTGCCTTAATACCAGGTGTTGGATACTTCCGATATTGCGTGCTTACATTAAACTCACCGTAAAAGTCAAAACCGTGCCAATCGCGCACCTCGGTTGTAAAACCGTAAATCTGAGATGCAGTAGGAAGACCATAATCAAAGACTAATTCACTTTGATTCAGGCGATTTTTTATATTGCCATCGGCGCGTGCGACAAGGGTAAATTGTGGCTGACTAACCGCGTTTGTCTGACGATCAGACGTTACTTCGACGCGATAATCATTTGCCAATACTATGCGAAACCGCACCCGTTTTATCGATGAAACTGCATCTTCTGCTTCAGCCAAGCTAAGACCCAAAGATTGTTGGAGTAGTAAGCGAAGTGTGCCTTCCTCATTCTTATCTGCAGCCAGCGGATATTTGAGCGTAATACTTTCCGGTCCATCTGCAGTTAAGAAACCATCTCGGACTGTGCCACCTTCACGAAATGGCCGATAGCCAATACTGCTACCAATTATTACCGTATCTCGCGGGACAACTGCAATGGTATCTCCACTAGTAACTTCGTGCATGAGCGTCAGAGTAATTTCTATATCGTCACTAAAGAGGACAGCACCTCCTTCTCCGTCCTCTGGTGAATCGTCAGAAAGACGCAACACCAGCAGTTCGAGTCGACGATCAAGCTGACCTGAAGTAAGTAAACCAAAAAAGGGATTATCCTGAAAACTAGCACGTGCACCATTGTTGGTATGAGAGTTTACAAAGGTGGCACCTAAGGTGACGTGATCACTGACATCTCCCTCTATTCGCCAAGCCATCAAGTTGGTTGCATTTTCCAAAGAGCGAGTTGGAAAATCAGGGTTCACATCAATAATGGGAGATGATATACGAGAAAACAGGCCCGTGGCACGCCATCTGTCGCTATTTAAACTGGTCACGACTCCGTTAAAACCGACTTTACGGAAAGTCATTGGAGTCAAGGATGTGAAGAGTTCATCGCCAATGGTGATAGAATAGCTGTAACCACCTCCTCGGTCAGAAGAAATCAACAGACGATTAAACCAACTCAGGTACTCTCTTCGTTTTGTTAGACGGTTACTCTCACTCGTCAGTGGTTGCGTCTGACGCCAGTCGTATACTAACCAACCTCTCGTAATGAGGTCTCCATAAGGATCATAAAAATAAAAACCTTCTTGACTTCTCGATACGTAACGTCGGAAGTACTCTCGCGAGTAATTGGTGTATTCCCATTGACGTCGTCCGTACTCTGTGAACAGTTCCTGCGGCAAATACCAACGTTGTATAGTGGGATCAAGCGCATCAATTAGCACTGAAGTGCCAGCAGCAGAGAACACACGGCGGTCGTCATTTCGCTGTCCCAGTCGGTTGCCATAGTCAACCTGTGCATTAACTGCTCCAGCCGTCATAAATATCAGAACAGTGCCTACCCAACATCGTAGACCGACTGAGACGCTATTTGACATGCATTCACGCATTACTGAATACCTGCGTAAACGGTTATGAAACTAGTGGTCGAGTTGCTAACTTCACGACCTTTAACAAATCCATCTTCGACTTCTTTCACCATCTCTGCACTATTACGGCCATAGCGCAAACCAACTTGGGTTGTCAGCTTGTAACCCATATAATCAGAAGCATTGGAAAGCTGGACTGCGATGTTTATGCTGTTTAGATCTCCCGTTTCTACCGTTACACCGTTGGCTACCATGTCTTCCTCATCTCGGACCAAGTCGCGCAACCAAAGATGTTCTAAACCCGCCTGCAAAACCGTTTTCTGGAGAATAGGGTAGCGTGCAATTAACATAAATGCACCTGTCCATTCTTTGCGCTTAGCCTCTTGTGTCAAAAACGGAGTGCGGCGTAAATACTCGCTCTTAAACTTTGGCTGGAGTGTCACCCGCCCCAAGTCGCGTGTATAGTCAACCTTGTTAATTAGCCCGAGGAAGCTCGAATTTTGTCGCATAACACGACCGTCTATATCTCGCACTTCACGGTCATTTTGACGAAAAACTTCATATTTAAACTTGTTAATCACGTTGACTTCCGGTAATCCTACATAATCGAAGCCCAACCAGAACGAATTAACCCAAGTATCTTGAGCCGGGAGGATATCATTTACAAGTGGCTGAATTGCTGGCGCGTCAACATAAGGTGTTGGCTCACGACGATCATCCGGGATTGTATCTTCAACTTTTTTAAGGGTATCGAATACACGCAAGCGACCAAAACCTGCGTAATCCCGATCAAACGTGAAGAGAGCGTATTTCACCAAGCTTCGACGATCGGTCGATACCATCTCTTCATCTGTCTGTCCTAAGGTCAGGCGAGCTCCCGGCATAATTTCTATTCCACCAAAAGCATTATAACCACGACGGTCGGTTTTGTATGGGTAATCAGGCAAGTCATCATCTTCAAAACGATCAATCCAACCATTGTTATTGAGATCTATGCCGAACAAAAACTCGGGGCGATCAACCGCATAGCGCAGAAACGGCTCGTCGTAATCGGGAATTAGGTTTGTAATTGTCGCGTTATCGTTCTGGTTAAAATCAGAGATAAAGTCGTTGTTTTCATCCCAGCCAGGAAAAATCAAACGGTCGTTAGCCGAACCCGCACGAATCCAATCAGGAAACTGGTCTTGATCATCGTTATCCTCCACAAATTCATAGAGGTTACGCTGAGTGTTATCATACTGTATGTCGCCGTTAGAATCGACTAAATAAGCAGTTGTCGAGTATGCTTCATCCAAAGCGTATGCTTCTGCAAAAGCAAAGAATGGATAGGCTTGTTTCGAGATGTTAAAAAACCACGCATCCGATTCTTCCGATGAAATCTCATGATTCTTACCATCTATGAAGAGTGCGGCATTCGGATATTGAAAGTAGCGTTTGTTACGGTCCCATTCTCCATAAAAGTCGAGACCCCACAAACCTCTTCCCTCTACGGTGAAACCACCAACCAAATTCCCTGTAGGCAACCCGTAATCAAATTTCACTAACTGTAAATTAGATATGTCCTTTACATTCCCCTCCGCTCTTCGCATAGTGATGAGGGCGGGTTCGCTCGCATCGATAGTCTCTGCACTAAGCGGGACAGTTGGCATGGCACGCTTCCCCGTCTGTCGATCCGACCACATTTCCACTTTGAAATCGTTGCCAAGGACATATTCAAACTCTACATCGACAATTGATGTTGGATCAGGGCCAATATAAGCAGGATCATTAAAATCATAGTTCAGCACTATACGTTCAGCACCATCTGCTGCAAGGTATCCACGACGCTGAAATCCACCAAAGACTACAGGCCATTCAGCTCCAGCTCGAACGACTTCTTTCAGAGTAAAGACCTGCTCTCTCTTAGTCTCGAAATCTCGACTGACAATACGTACGTCGTGTCGAAAAAGCGCAGCACCACCTTCTCCATCTTCGGGCGTATCGTCACTTAGAATAACAGCGATAGCAGTTAGCGGCGTGCTACTCTGTCCCGATGTCAAACTACCAGCAATCATATCGCCACTAAATAGATCGAGCGTAGTATTGGTATTACGTGCATCAACTAATGTTGCGCCAAGTTCGATAAAATCACCAATTTGGATCGTACCTCGTCCACCGAACATAGTCGTCGTATTTGTACGTCTTTCCGGTTCTTGAGTTGCTCCCAGAATCGGATCGCTAATACGCGAGGCAAGTATCGTCCCTGCATACTTGTCGGCCATAAAGTCGATCTGCACACCGTTGAAACGTGGGCGAGAAAAAGTCATCGGAGTTAATGTAGTGCGCAGTAAGTTTCCAACAGTAATCGTATAGTAGTACTGTCCGCGAGAATCGCCACCGATAGTCACACCGTTGAACCAAGAATCAAATCGCGAGTTTTGAAAAATACTGCTACCCAATTGCTCAGGCTGATTCTGACTCCAATCGTATATCAACCATCCTCGGCCGATCAAATTACCGTAAAAGTCGTAAAAAGAATCCCCCTCGCGGTGTATATTCACATACCGACGATACTCTTCTTTCGCATAGTTGGAATATTCCCACTGCTTCCAACCATAGTCATTAAATAGCTCCTGTGGTATATACCATTTTTTAATTGCCGGGTCTAATGCGCCAAAAAGGACTCCTGATCCTCGCGGCTCAAAGCTAACAGCCCCGCCACGCTGGCTTCCCAATCGATTTCCATATGCTCCTTGCGCACCAGTTTGTGACGAGAAAGAAAGGATCAGTAAAGAGCACGCAATAAGACTCCATTCGACTACACGCAAAAGAAATCCTCCATATAAAAACGATCCCCTTTTATCCTCATACCACACCATCCCTAATAAGTGACTCGAACCATTTTAACTTCCCGCACAGAACCTGTTCCAGCACGCAACTGAATACTGACGATATAATGCCCTGGGGGAACAATATTTCCTGCTCCATCACGACCATTCCAAGCTTGACGAAAACGACCGCTGATTGCCTCTCCATCAACAAGTCGTCGCACCAAACGACCCGATAAATCGTATATCAGCACTTCGACCGGCGATAGACGAACAATATTTGTAATGTCGTACTGGACAATTGACTGATCATTTATTCCATCTCCATTAGGAGTAAACACAGATGGTTGTATGTTTATATTGGCCAGCAAGTTTTTGCTAATGGGCACAGCAACAGATAAATTTTCAGCTAGTGGAGTTCCCAATGGCTGAACGTTCCCATCATCAAATCCCAGCACTGCCATATCCGCCGCATTGCCTGCAAGCACGCTCTGCCCTAATGTTGTTTCCACCTCGCTATTGAAAGCACGTCCGGCAAAAGTGGTACCGAAGCGTAAAACGCCATTTTCGAACTCAATTTCTAGAACGGTTCCATCTTGATCGATGCGCGGAAAAGAAAACCTAAAGCGAGTATCAAACACTTCTTCGATCCGCATATCACCACGCACTACAGGCAATTCATCTAACAATAACCCAGAAAAGTCAGCCTCGTTGACCGATCCGTCGACATGACGAATCCGGATGGTTCCAACCTCTTCAACGCGCAGCGGGGTCTCAATCTCAAAGTTATCAAAACCCCTTTGGAGGCCTGATTGTGACTTATTACGCACCGCGTAGAGAAAACGTGTACTTTTACCAACTTCTGTTGTTCGAGGCGAAATCTCCGCTATTAGTTCCTCCGCATAGGGTGGAGATACTACATCAAACGCCAAACCACCAACAGCAGTTGCGGATTCAAAATCTTCACTGAATAAATCAACCGAAAATTGGAAATAGCGACGCGGCCCTGGAGAAGATATTGGAACACCAGCACCATCAATTGACAACTGGTTAAAATCTACCACTCCATCATTTAGATATGGAGGAGACCAACCACTCCAGTTAGTGACATCATCACGGATAGCTCCTCTATCTTCATTGCGCAAATCCTTATAATCATCTTCATCTAAGGCGATTTGCGCTTGCTGTTCGAGTGGCAAATTTTTGAAGATTCCTATCGCATCGCGCACATCAACTTCCTCATTATCTAGCACTGTCTCTACTAGAGTTTTTAGATCAGCATCTACTACCTCATCAGCCCATTTCCAAGGTACTTCGTCACTATTAGATGACGTACCGGACCTATTTCCACTTTGTGCTCCTCCACCAACGCGAAAAATACGTTCTCCCGGACGCACCTTATTATATTGTATAGGTTGTGCATCACGCCCTGTACGGGTCCGAACGGTCACCTTAGACAGATTCGGATCTCCAATTCCCTCCTGTACCCATCGCAAGTTACCCAGAAGTGCGAGATCCCCAAAATCAAAAATGTCTGAAACATAACTAGCTTCTGGAACATAACCGGTTCCAAATATTTGAAACTCTGCAATATCAAAACCAGCTGCAGTAAGCACCTTCAAACGAACGTAGCGAACATATTGAGGGGTAATACGTAAATCGACCACCGACTGCTCATTCTGAGTTTCTACCGCAACGGTCTGTAGAATTGGCATTCCTTCAAACTGCGTTTCATCCGTGCCATCATTGATGAATATTTCAAATCCGCGTAGGAATTCACTTTGAAAGGGAAAATCTGGTGCAGGAAAATCTGGATCACCATTTCGCGGAAAAAACTTAAATCGATCCAGACCGAAACGGGCACCTAAGTCAAAATCAATAATCAGCCCAAGCACTTGGGCACTCTGCGTTCCTGCAGAAGCACGTAGATCAAGTGCGGTTAAACCGTCATCGTCTATCATATTAGGCAAGGTACTCCTAATATTTACGCTATTTGGCGAGTTTATTGCACCACCTCTTAGAGGCGAATTAAGTCCAATTGCTATGTTTCGCGTAGTATCGGCACGCTGTGGAGCAATCCAGTTAATCCTGTTTTCAGGGGAAAAATCGATAACCCCACCAGGTGAATTAGTTTTTTCTATCGTATTGGCATTACGGATGACAACTGCAGGTAAATCACCACCTCCGCTCTTCCAAGTGCGTCCATCAACACCTCCAACTATAACCACATCAGCCTCTGAATTAGCAATAAATAGGCCTAAAACTAGAGTAATAGTCCCCAAGAACACACATTGCCTACTACGAGTAAGGAGCATTTGCCTGTCTCGACATTGTCTCAGAATTTGTTAAATTTTATTTTATTGGAGGTAAATAAGTCAAACGATTAACAGATGGCAAGCTAAATATTTAGCGACACTTCGCTTTTTTTCGGACAACTTACAAGTCAAGTTTCGACTTTGTTAATTGGAGAAAAACATAAACTATGAAGTATTTCGTATCAGCTCCGGTAATAGCTTTCATTGCCCTTTGTAGTTGCTCTGGTCAGAATCCTTCGGAAGATCAAAGCAAAAAACAGATACAAGAAACCGTCTTGGCTTCTGTTGGCGACGTCAAGATAAAATTATCGAAATTTCGCCAGTTTTCTGAATCAATACCAGACGGGATGAAAAAAGGAGACAGTGTCTTTGCTAAGGAACGTCAGGTCTTAGAAAGCTTGATCGATAAGGAACTGTTGTTAATAGAAGCACAATCTCTTCCTATTGAACAAGAAACCGAGTTTCGCGACGAGTTGGGAATGTATAGCAGAAATCGTCTGCTGGAATTATACACACGTCGCTTAGTTAGCGAACAGATCGAAATAAGTGACGAAGAGATGGAAGCGCACTACAGAGCGACCAACAGAGATCGGGCGCTACGCTTCAATGGAATTATGTTAAAAAGCGAAGACGATGCACTTGATATATTAAAAGAAGTAAAAGCCGGTGGCGACTTTATGGAGCTAGCGAAAGGACATTCATTACACCGTGAAAGCGCCGAACAAGGTGGCGACATAGGTGGTTTCAAGCTTAAAGATAAAGTGCACGCTTCTATTGCAGGCCCAATTTTTGAGCTGGCAGTTGGTGAGGTCACCGAACCAATACGACTCAGCTTCTCCGGCAAACCTCACTTTGCTCTCTTTCAGGTTGCGGATGAAATGCCGGTCCCCATGGCAGCATCAGAGCGAAAAGTTCGCGAGGAAATTTTTGCGCGTAAGCGTGCTGAGAGATACCAATTTCTACTTGACTCATTGCTAACAGTATATGATCCACAATTACAAATCGAACAGATAAGTTGGCTCAGCAAGTATAGTCAGAGCGAGGACATTGAAACGCTCATTGCCCCAGATGAATGGGCAAACCTTCCTATTTGCAGCTATCGTGATGGCCAGATAAATATATCTGACTTTTTACAAATCGGACGCCAGTTGCGCGTAAGCAAAGCAGAGTTATCTGATGCCGAACGAGTTGAGTATATTCTCCGCGAGGTGGTCATACCTGCCCACTTATTTTCAAACGAAGCAAATCAGTTGGGCCTGGATAAAGACGATTCACTCGTTTCACGTGTGAAAAATAAGCGTGACGACTTACTCCTCAACACACTTCGCGAGCGTTATGTTGACGCAAACGTACAGGCAAGCGAAGAAGAAGCGCGTGCTTTCTTTGATGCCAACCCTAAAAAGTTCACATCACCACTGACGAGCGAAATAATAGAGATCTTGGTGCAATCAGACAGTCTCGCACAACAGCTAAAGCAGCGCATCGCAGCTGGCGAAGAAGCCGAACCGCTTGCTAGGCAGCACACCATACGGCACGGAGCGTCTCATCACGACGGACACTTGACAGTTAGCATATATACGAAGGCGTATTATAAGGATATTTTCGATGCGGTTCAGCAAGCGGAAATCGGTCAGTTAGTCGGACCGATGCCAGTACCAGAAGGCTATTCAATATTTAAGGTACTCGATCGCCATCAAAAGTTGGCCCCTTACAATGATAGCTCTAGACGCCGCTCTATAGCCTATGTAAAGATCGATAAGTCAAAGAGAGGATACGTTAAATTCGTCCGTGGTTTGCGGGATAAGTATAAAGTAGATGTACGCGAAGATATAGTAAAAGACGCTCTATCGTCTGCCATTTAATGAACATCATCACGCGCATGCCCCATATCTTGATGGCATGCGTGCTATTTTCCTGCAGCGGTGACCAACATGAAGTGACCCCTGCAGACTCTACTAATCAAGGCCAGTTACTGTTTCTTCGCGGAGATCATGTAAAAGCCATAGAGGTATTAAAACGTGAGGTGGCTGATCCAGCCTCCGGTGTCGTTCCACACCGCTTTTTGGGACGCGCGTTCCTGAGCACAGGTCAATATGAAGCGGCACTAGGTGCGCTATCGTCAAGCATAGAAACCTATCCTAAAGATGCCGAGTTGTTCGACATAATTGGCGCAGTGCACATGACGCGCGCTTTCGCTAAAGCTCATTACAGCGATACCGATCTCGCCCTTCAATCCTTTACCCGTGCATTGCAGTTAGATCCACGGCGAGCGAGCACTCTTTATAACCTTGGTTTGCTGTATAGTTACCGCGACAGCTTACAGCAAGCATTGACTTATTATACCCGAGCTATCAACGCAGATTCGACCTTGGCTCCAGCCCATAAGAAGCTTGGATTACACTATCGCCAAAGTGGGTTCAATGACAGCGCTCTTTACCATCTCAAAAATGCCGCGCGACTAGCTCCTTCTGATGGAGAGACCCATTTCCACCTCGGGCTATTACAGCGAGCGGTAGGCGACATTAAAGCAGCGGAAGCCTCTCTTAACCGGTCAGCACAATACAATCCACACTCACCGCAAATTCATTTTAATCTGGCACAGATCTACCTGCGCACAGGCAGACGAACCGAAGGCCTACAGGCTCTACGGCGCTCAGAATTATTGCGTAAGAATGACCGAGATATAGGTGCGGAACGCTCTTTCCCCACGCCTGGAGCAGTGGCCATTGGACCGGCCACTGCACGCTATAACATGGCACTAAACTTGGCATTACAAGGAAAATATGAGCAGGCCGTTGTCGAATACCAAAATGCATTAGCCATCAACCCACAGCTGAAAGACGCCCACACAGGATTGGGAATTTTACGCACATGGCAAGGGGACTTAGATGTTGCCATACGACATTTTATTCGCGCGACGGAACTACAGCAAGACGATCCGTTGAGTCACGCTCGACTCGGTATGGCCCAACTCAAGCAAAAAAAATACAGACGGGCAGAGCGCAGTTTGAAGCGTGCGGCCGAACTCGATAGCACGCTTTATGAAGCATTCTACGGATTGGGTCTCACTGCAGCTATGGCAGGGCAGCTAACAGCGGCCATTGACCATTTCCAGCGCGCAGTGAACCAGCGTCCCGAAAGCGTAGACGCCCATATAAACTTGGGCGTAGCACGTTTAAAATCGGGCGATTTCGTGGGCGCGGCAGCGGCCTATCAACAAGCAGCAGAAATCGATCCTGAAAATACCGTTGCACGTCGTTATTTACGCGACATTCAGAATCAACTCTCCAATGAGTTAAACCCCGGATTGAAGAAAAGATAAAGCAGACACCAAGCTTACTCGCCTCTTAATTACCCTCTTCGCGTACGACAATCTCCTGATTAACAGCGAGATTACGCATTTCCTGCTTGCGACCACTGGGCCAATCGACGCGCAGCCAATCAACTTGTTCCGCCTGACCGACACCAAAGTGTAATCGCATATCATTGTGCGATAGGTAGCTCGTTCCACTCCTCACTTCAGCGTGCTGTTGGCGATCTCCCAAACCGATTCTAACACTGGCCCCGATCCCATCGCGGTTGCTCTCTACACCCACTAAGCGCACGACCAAATACCGTCCGCGATCGCTGTCATTACGCATAAGTGTCGGCAGAGCATTTAAATTTAGGACAAATATATCGACATCTCCATCTGCGTCATAATCAGCAAAGCTAGCACCTCGACTAACTCGACTCACACCCAAGCCGGGCCCTGCGCTGTCGGTTACTTCCACAAACTGCCCCACACGATTTTCAAAAAGAGAGTTCGTCTGTTCATAACTGGAATCGAGCAAGGGAAGATCGGCCTGAGGATAGGTGTGACCATTGGCAATAAAAAGATCTAAGTCTCCGTCGTTATCTCCGTCAAAAAAGCCTGTTCCCCATGCAACTAACCCCCGATCAGCGCGCCCAATTCCAGAGGAAAATGCCACATCCGTGAAAAAACCATCGCCCTCACCTCGATAGAGTGCATTGGCTTCATCTGCAAAATTGGTCACAAAAATGTCGACGTGACCATCGTCGTCATAATCTCCTGCAGCCACTCCCATACATCCCTGTTCAACGCCCTCGCCGCTGTAGGCAACCCCTGCCAAGAGAGCCGTCTCCGTGAAGGTGCCGTCTTGTTTGTTGCGGTAGAGCTTATTGGGCGTCGAGTCGTCAGCGACGAATATATCCGGCCATCCGTCTCCGTCGTAATCAACCCACAGCGCCCCCATACCGTAAAACTTCTCCTCAGAGAGGCCCGCATCTAGTGTCACATCGACAAACGTACCGTCACCTGAATTACGATAAAGCACATCCGCGGCGGGAAGCAATCCCACAGGACCGCAGTACACGCCCACGTTTTTCCACAAACAGGGAATAGCGGATTGATAGTCGAATGAAAAGTCTACGTAGTTCGCCACGTATAAATCTACGTTGCCGTCTCGATCGTAGTCTCCAAACGCAACGCCCGTCCCCCAACCGAGATCTCCCACTCCTGCCGCCTCTGTAACATCGCTAAAGACCCCATCGCCCCCGTTTTTATAAAGCGTGTTACGACCATAGTTACTAACATAAACATCACCGTCGCCATCATTGTCGTAATCACCTACGGCACAGCCCATAGACCAACTTGTATCCCCCACCGCAGCGCGAGATGTTACGTCAATAAACGAGCCATCTCCTTCGTTACGATACAGTGCATTGCGCGGCTTTACACCATCGGGAAAATCATCAAAAGATGAGCCATTAGTGATATATAAGTCGACGTCACCATCGTTGTCATAGTCAAAAAAAGCGGCCCCTCCCATCATTCCTTCTACGATATAGCGTTGCTTGTTGCCTGAAGTGTTCTTTAGCTGTATACCCGATTCCGTTGTCACATCCACAAAGTATAACCCCTCAGCAAACGCTCCGGTTGCAAGCGCGACGAGCAGACAACTCGTCGCCGCATACAAACTCATAGGCTCACTCCTGTGTTACTTTTATGAACTGATTGGCTGATAGGCCAAAAATTACCTGGGTCTGTCCGCTCGGCCAGACAACCTCGAGCATATCAACTTGGGTGCAATCACCTAACCCGAAATGTAGACGAGCATCACTAGTGGACAAGTACGAACCGCCGCCAATCCGCTGTCGAGTCTGCAACACACCTTCACATTCTAAGGTGACGGTGGCGCCTACAGCATCCCGATTGTCTCGGCTACCGACTAATTCAACAGAAATCCAGTTACGTGCATCTCCATCGTTGCGGTATAGTTTTGCAGGACCATTGCCGTTATTGACCAAAATATCTTGATCTCCATCGTTATCATAATCACCGACAGCAGCACCGCGAGACACTTCTTGTATATGAAAAGCTGAGCCGCTAACTGAAGAGGCATCATAAAAGACGCCTTCGGAAAAGAGAAAAAGCTGATTGGCTTGCCTGTATGTCAGGTCGGCGTCTTGCTGAGCGACGCGATCTAAAACGTGCCCGTTAGCTACAAATAAGTCTAAATCGGCGTCGTTATCTGCGTCAAAAAACAATGTACCAAAACCCAGCGGCAACATCGTGTCCTCCTGAAGTCCCACATAATCACTCTGATCACTAAACTGTCCGTTTCCTTCGTTGTTATACAACGTATTACTTTCGCGCGAGAAATTTGTGACGAGCAAATCAACGTCTCTGTCGTAATCATAGTCGCCTACGGCAATGCCCATACCCGCTTCAGGTTGACCCTGTCCGTTATAGGCTAAACCTGCTTCTAACGCGCGCTCAACAAAGACGGACTGCTCGTTTAAGTAAAAAAAGTTTCGCATCCCATCATTAGCGACAAACAGATCGACGTCTCCATCTAAATCGTAGTCTGCAGCTGCAACCCCTAAGCCCTTGCCGTATACGCTAAATACGCCACTCGGACGCGTGACGTTGCTAAATCTTCCTTCGCCGTCATTCCTATAAAGTACGTCAGGAGCACCGTTGTAGCGACGAGGACTACAGTATGTTCTTTTGTCACGGGGTACGAGTAACGCTCTACCCATGCTGCTATTGAAAGCGGAAACCGCACCTCCGCAGAGGCGATTATTAGTTGGACTGGCATCCAGATAATTGGTAACGTATAGATCTAAATCACCGTCGTTGTCAGCGTCAAAGAAAGCAGAGCTACTGCCCCAGTGCGGATCCCCAACACCTGCCCTTTCGGTCTCAACTGAGAAGTGTCCCTTGCCGTCGTTGCGATAGAGAGCGTTTGCGCCATAGTTGGTCACGTATAAATCTGCGAAGCCGTCGTTATCGTAGTCTCCAACGGCTATTCCCATACCATAGCCTCTATCTCCAGCACCGCTAAGATCGCTAACGTCGCTAAAATTCCCTTGCTGGTTGCGCAACAAACGATTGCCCAAGAGAGCTGATCCCAGCTCTTGCCTAATCAGAAATACCGAACTGTCAACGCGTCCGGAAAAGCGCAATGGAGCTTGATAACCTTCTTGTACCCAGTGACCTTTTTCGTCTTCTGCAACGCTATTAGATGGAGAGAACACGCCATTCCACGACAGCAGATCAAACCCATCGACCAAGTATATATCGAGCCACCCATCTCTATCGTAATCCAGAAACGCTGCGCCGGCACCCATAGTTTCGAAGAGAAAGTAATCCCCGCGTGCACCGCTCGTATGACTAAATTGTATACCGACTTCTTCAGCAACATCAACAAAGCGCACAGAGGGGGAGTCGCTACCGCGACTACAGGCACTAAGCGTTGCAAATAAAAGTGATAAATACACGACTATACAGACCACTGGAACTCCATGCTATGTGACAATGATTTTGCACGCAGGATAGAATGCGCCCACTATTGCATGCATCTATTCGATAAAAATAAAGTTGCCTTTCATCTGGGCAAGCGCGTGTCTTTGCGCTTTATTCTCTCAGGTGCAAACCGATAAATTACTCCCTATGATCCGCCTGGCACTGGTTTTTACCGCAGCTCTATGCACGCGCGTACTCTACCTGTATCAGATAGACGCTAGCCCTTTATTCTCTTTGCCGGCAGTCGACGGAAAAACCTATGTAAATCTAGCTCTATCTCTATCAGGTGGAAACTGGTTGGGACAGGGACAAGGACCCTTTTGGCAGCCGCCTCTTTACCCTTACTTGCTAGGTACGCTCAGACTGATTACCGAAGAGAATTTTTTCTATGCCATTCGTTGGACACAGCTCATACTAGGTTCTCTCAACTGTGTGCTAATTTACGTACTGGGTATAAAGTGGTATTCTGCCCGGATCGGTTTGATTGCCGCAATCGTCTCCGTCGCGTATGGCCCTCTCATATTCTTTGACGGAGAAATCTTACCCGCCACGCTTGCAACATTCCTCAATCTGTGCGGGCTTCTACTGCTTGACCAAGCTATGAACCAAAACAGTCGTTTCCACTTTTGGGTAAGCGGCTTCACTCTTGGGTTAGCTTCTCTCACTGTCGCAAATACGCTGGGCTTTATTGCAGCAGCTACTGGTTGGATTTTGTGGCGCAAACGTACTATTACACCTACGCTGTTTTTTGCTCTCGGCGTTCTGCTGACTATCGCTCCAGTGACGTGGCGCAATTATGCCATTGGAAAAGATACCGTAGCGTTGTCCTACAACTCGGGCATTAACTTCTACATCGGCAACAACGCCCACTACGACGAAACATTCCACATTAGGCCAGGATGGGAATGGGATGACCTAGTCACCGAGCCCAAGGCAAAGAATATCTTATCCTCTTCAGAACAATCCACCTACTTCTGGAATAAGTCGTTTGATTACATAAGAGAACAGCCTGCTAGCTATGCCGTGCTCCTTATGCGCAAAACGCTGGAATTTTTTAACGGCCATGAAACCGGACGTAACCAAGATATTTACTATTGGCGCAACTTTTCCCCTGTTCTGAGCACACTGCTGTGGAAATCAGGTATTGCCTTCCCCTTCGGAGTAATAGCTCCCCTTGCTCTATTAGGTTTATTCCTGGCAGGTCGACGCGGCCTGACGCTGGATGTGCTATATACCGTTATTTACAGCGCAAGCATTATTGCCTTTTTCCCTACCGCTCGCTACCGCATCCCTATTATACCCCTCTTTATCCTCTTCGCTATCTATGCATTTTTCTGGCTTTGGGAGTGCTGGAAAGAAGGCTCTATGCTGTCGTTCAGGAAAGGACTAGCATTTTGCGTAGTGGGCTCTCTGCTAGCCAACTTTCCGAGTTACCCTATGCAAATGGAAGGAGATGCCGAAATTCACTATAACCTAGGACAGGCTTATGCTAAACAGCGCCGTGGAGAATTAGCCATAGAACATTTCAGACGTGCTGTGAGACTAGATTCGACTTACTGGCAAGCTTGGCTTAACCTAGGCTCTCTCAACGCAATGAAAGGCAACTTAAAAGAAGCGAAAGATACATTCCACCGAGTTTCTCAGGCGCAGCCTCAACGCGCAGAAGTTTGGGTCAATTTAGCACATGCATTTAGAGGGATGCGTCAGGAGAAAGAAGCAATTGAGAGCTATATGCAAGCACTAATAGCCAATCCAAAACAGCCGCGTGTTTACGCCGAATTACTCCAACTACACTTTCAACGAAACGAAACCCAGCAAGCCAAGGAAATTCTTGATCTGGCTTTGAAAAATTACCCCCGTGATCGAGAGAAGTTGCTTCGTCTTTTTGACGAGATACGTCAACGTGCTGGATTAATGTAGATATCAAATAACCGTAATCAATTGCGCGCTAGATTATACTTGCTACAGATTCGCCCAAAATTATTTAGAAAAAATATGCCGGCCGAAAAACAGTATGTGGCCGCATTTCTATGCACTCTGAGATCTCACGATAACTTAGGTGGTCAACGGCTTTACATAAGTTTAAATCTTCAGCCGCCGAAAAAATATTTTTTCTGATCATATGGACATCATCAGAATAAAAATAACGCTTAGTTAGTTACCTCAGCATAAGAAGTTTCCTTGTCTCAGCACCTTGTCGGGTTACCAGCCTGTATATATAGACCCCGCTAGCTACCGTATGGCCATCAATACCAAGACCATCCCAGGTGACCACATGGTTTCCCGCTGGCATCCAACCCGATTTTAGAGTTGCCACGTGTTGACCGAGCAAATCATATACATGCACATCTACATGGCCGTCATTGGCCGTCTGGTAACGGATAACAGTTCCCGCATTGAATGGATTAGGGAAATTCTGTTCAAGAAACGACGTAACAGGTGTGAATTCGACTGAGCGTACAGCCGTATCAGCTGGCAGTGGCGTAGCTGTTACCAATCTCATTTCGTCCATATAAAAACGGCCTTCTATATTGCTCTGAAACAAGATACGTTCAATCGGTCCTGTTAAATCGAGTGCTGCGATTGGCAATGTTACTTCTTGCCATTCGGCACGCGCCAAATCAATGCCTCCTTCGTCCAATAGGTTAACGTTGCGACCAGGCTTGATTAACAGGTTCATACGTGCTCCACGTGTTTTTCCTGTATCACCTGGGTGAAAGGCGAAGCGCACGTGGGTATAGCCCATTGTATGAATCGCCTGTTTAGGCTCTAAAGCGAGGTTCCATCCGGCAAAGTTCACATTACTCGCTTCCAATGCCAATGCGATACCACTAAATTCTTCAGCGGCCATGGACGGGCCAACCCATCGCACTACATCATCTTCGACCACCTTCCAGTTAGGTGATATATCTTCTTCTACGATAAACAAATCACGGCCCGGCAGTACCTGCAGAAATTGGCGTAAACGCGTTTCTATTCGCTCACCATCTACCTGCTGGCTCAAGGTGATTTCTATAGCGCGTGAGCCGGTTGTATCTCCTATATCTAAACTACGGCGCAAGCGAAAAGTATTTTCTCCAAGCGAATCAAGGGGCCAGTCCTGCGGACCGCCAAATGGGCGCAAGTCAGCAACAACTTGAACGGGGATTCCTTCAATACGTACGTCCACACGAACAGTTATGTCTAGATCTAATCGCCCGCCGGTTAGCACATTGTCCGGTAAACTTCCTTCCCACACACCTCCAAGTCGTTCCATTTCTACAAGCAAAATAAAATTATTGATCCAATCACTGCTTACGTATAGTCGACCCAGCGCATCGGTTGTTAAACCAACGGGTTTACCCCATACGCTACTCAAATTGCTGGGATCCTCTTGAAAACCCGTCATGAAGTCTGCCAAACGGGCTTCATTTCCATTGGGAGTACTTTGTAACATCATAACGCGAAAGCCCGGCACTGAAGCGTTGGATCCACCACGAAAAGCGACAAAACCAGACGAGCGAAAGGGTTCGGGAAATATTTTTCCTCGATAGAAGTGAATACCCATAGGCGCAAGGCGCGCACCTGCCTGCGCAACAGGTCTTTCTAACGTCTCTACGAGTGCACTATCAGATGCAGTAAGTGGGAAAATTTCATTCCGATAGGATGCCTGTCCTGGAAAGTCGACCCATGTTCGAAAACCGTGTGCAAGAGGCCAACCATAAAAACCGCCTTCACGGATAATATCAATGCGCTCAGGAGGGGAAGAACGATCATGACCGTTAAAAGTAGCCCAAAGTTGACCAGTTTCCGGATGGACATCTAATCCTACTGCGTTTCGCAAACCGGTCGCAAAAATGCGTCCTCCGCTACCATCCATATTGAATTCCATGATAGTTGCTCGGCGCGGATCTATTTCGCGACATAGATCACAGCTTGAACCAATTGAAAGGAAAAACTTATTGCGCGCTGGATCCATTTGAATTGTCCGCGTACGATGGTGACCGATAGGTAAGTTAGGAACAACAACTTCTCGCTCTTCGTATAACCCATCTCCATCTACATCGCGCAAGCGTACGACCTCGTGCATATCAGCCACATACAGCCATTCATCGTAAAACTGTATGCTGTTGGGAAACCAGAACTGATCGGCTACAACTCGTAGTTCATCAGCGACTCCATCCCTATTTCGGTCCGGCATAGCGATCACTTGCGCTAAACGACTTTCTACAGGAGGTGGTTGGCTTGTATTAACTTTGGGTGTCCATTGCGTTCCGCCTACTTTCATATTGGCTACATGCAAAACACCGTCAGGGCTCCATGCCATAAAGCGTGGACCAAAAAGAGGGTCACCGGCAGCAAAAACCTTCGCCACAAAACCGGGCGGCAAAAAAATATGGCGGTCGCTAAGCGCATCTTCTGCAAACTGCTCAGGCACCTGCAACGAGACAGGCTGTAGGTCAAGATCGAAACGCGGGGTAACAAAGATCTCCCCAAGCTGCGGATCGACAATCTCTGGGAACTGTCCATCAACAGGCGATTTATTTATCGACAGAAAAAAAAAGATGACCAATAGCGCGTACGAACGCATTTAAGACCTCCAATGACGTGAAAGAGCATTGCGCCCAGTATTTAATCGCCACGTAACCCATGGGCTGAACACCAAAATACGTAAAGACCATTGTAGGAGATTTAGCTCTCTTTATCAAGGTAACTTGTTCCTGTTTATTGCGCACTTTTATGAGCGACTCGAATCCGTTTTAAATGATTCGCTTAGATGTCCATAGCACCTTACTTTCTCGATCCTTCTATTATTTAATTCAAAACATATAATGAGCTATTTAGCGTTGAATCAGAGCACTTATCACAGGCCATACGCCAAATTCATAGTTCTTCACACGATCTGTATGATTGTAATTACCACCACGGGACTAGCCTGTCGCGACCAACCCTCCGTGACATCGGTACAATGGGTCGATGTAGCGCTGGAAGCAGGCATGCATTTCACCCACTACAATGACTCCCGAGGCCAGTATCACTATGTAGAAACTTTTGGTTCGGGCGCGGCTTTTCTAGACTACGACGGCGACGGATATCTCGACATATACTTGGTGAACGGAGCACCGATTGATTCAGCTATGGCAACGGCGGCGCCTACCAACCAACTATACCACAACGCAGGCAACGGTCTGTTTGGAGCCAGACCTCCTGAAGCGGGTGCTGGAGATCGCGGCTATGGAATGGGCGTGAGCGCAGCCGATTACGATGGTGACGGAGATACGGACCTATACGTAACAAACTGGGGGGCCAACGCGCTCTACCGAAACGACGAAGCATATTTCTCTAATGTTACCCATTCAGCCGGCGTCGGCGACCCGCGCTGGGGAACGAGCGCTGCATTTTTAGACTACGATAACGATGGAGATCTGGATTTATTCGTGGCCAACTACGTCACATTCTCACCGGTAAACAACGTTTACTGCGCGCGCGGCAACGTGCGCACTTACTGCGAACCGAACGAGTTTCCCGCCCAAGGTGACGTCTTCTATCGCAATGACGGGACGCACTTTGTCGATATTACTCAATCTGTCGGTATCACACACATAGGCCGCGGACTTGGCGTAGCCACTAGCGATTACGATGGTGATGGAGACACCGACCTGTACGTGGCCAACGACGGCACCATTAATTTCTTTTACAAGAATGAAGGCGCTTATTTCAACGAAGTCAGCCTACAGACTGGGACGCGTTTTAACGGCTACGGACGAGCCGAAGCCGGCATGGGCGTAGACTGGGCAGACTACGACAACGACGGAGACACAGACCTGTACGTTACGAACTTTTCCGCCGAGACCAACACGCTGTACCGAAATAACAGCGGACACTTTACCGATGTAACACAACAGGTTGGCCTCGATCAGCCCACCTATGCTCCTCTGGGCTTCGGGACGCATTTTTTTGACTATGACAACGACGGGTTCCTCGACATTTTCACCGCCAACGGGCACGTATTAGATCGCATATACGAAATCGATTCAACACAGCACCACGCGCAGCAAAACCAGCTGCTGCGCAACAAACGCGGCGAGCGATTTTACGACGTTTCGCAGCGCCTCGGCAACGATTTTACCACGCCTCATATTGGACGCGGCAGCGCTCGGGGAGACTACGACAACGACGGCGACATTGATCTGCTTCTAGCCGTGCAAAAAGCCCCCGCGCGCCTCTTGCGCAACGACGGCGATGGAACGATGAACTGGTT
>CAXGPR010000034.1:0-33856 GCA_964011675.1 uncultured bacterium | reverse complement strand
AGATGACCTCGTGCACCCATATAAAACACGCCGGGAGCGCCTTCGACGATTTGGTAGAGATCGGGAATAGGGGGTGTATCCAAATAAACTATCCGCTCGGCAACCACGTCTATTTTGAATACCTGGTTTTGCGTTACACCGTAGATGTCCCCATCATGGCCGCAGGTCAGATGGATGACCCCATAGGTTTCGGGAACGCCCATAAGCGGCGTGCCTGGACCAGGCGCGCGCCAGCGCTGTACTATCTGGCGTTGATCTATGTCAAAGGCAAAGAGCGTAGAAACGCTAGTGCTGCCGTATATGAGGCGAGAGCGATGGCTGACGGCTAGCGAGGTGACGGCTACGGCTTGGCGATCGGGTATGCATTCAAACGCGCGCTCTTCTCGCTCGACGTCAAAAAGGAAGAAACGCCCCTGCGTCGTCTCTTCAATGCAGCCTCTGCCGCCCGATATGCTGGTGCCACCATACACATAGCGCTCGTCAGCCGCAACGCACTGCACGCTCTGCTTGAGGTCGCGAAAAACGTGGATTGATTCGCTGTCGGGACAGAAGCGGGCGAGGCCGCCACCGGGCAGTCGATAGTTGGCGCGGCAGGCGATGTATATGCGCTGATCGGGCCCAACTGCGTATTCAAACGGGCGGTTCATATCGTCTCCGATAAGGCCAAAACTGTGCGGATTCGCCGCTCGATCGCGCCCTTCGCTATTCGGGAGGGGGTTCCAGGGACGCTCTGGATCGTATACGCCCCAATAACCTCCTGAATAGCTGCCCATATAGAGCCGATCGCGGTGGGCTATGACGTCGTAAATTTCTCCACCCCCCCACCCGACGCGTCCCAAATCTTCGAGTGCGCGGCTTGCGGGATCAAAGCTGAAAATGTGCATAGATATAATCGTGCTGCCGTACATTTTTCCATCTGGTCCTGGGTTGAGCCCAACCACATCGGTCGCCACTTTGGGCTGGTAGTCGCTTGTGCGCAGCTGCCCGTCTAATTCGTAGCGCGCATCAAACCGAAACTGTGCGCGCACGGCCCGAGTCGGGGGGGCGACTTCGGGCGCTTCTGGCAGGTCCGTGAGTGCGCGGCGCTGGTTGCTCTGTGGGTCGTAGGCTACGTTGGAGACCGGATCGCGTGCGATATTGCAAACCACCTCGCCGCTATCGAGGACCTGACGCGGGTAGCACCATATGTGCTGGTCGGGCACAATGGGAGGAAGTGCTTGTTGCCCACAGTCTCTCCATCGGTCTCGCAGTGGGTCATACTGAACGAGGTGTCCATGGGGATGGGTGCCTAAGTAGATGGTGCCGTCGGGTGCAACTAGGGGCGAACCACAAAATCGCTGGTCGACCAGCGGGGGAAAGCCGTGTGAAACTAGGTTTCGGTCGCGTGGATTCCACGAGAGTAGCAGGTGCCCCGGTTGATATAAACCGTGGTAGGTGCAAATCCACAAAGTATCGGTTTGGGGGTCTGGAGTCGCGCTAAACTCTCGGCAGCTTGCGCGGAATTCTTCAACAGTTCGACCACTGTCTACGTCTATGGCGAAGAGAATCGCCCCTTCTTGGCCAAATTCACCGCCCCAGAGCAGGTCCAGCTTGCGCACGGGGTCATGCAGCAGCCAGCCTCCGCCCATCCATCCGCCGACAACGGGTCGGCCCAAGTCATAAAATACGCCCATAGAATACGCTCCGTATAGATGGAAAATGCATGGTGTGCAGCAAAGTAAGCGAATGGGCTGATCGGTGGCAAACGCTGAGAGATAATGGAGAGCAGGGGAAGTTAGAAGAGAAAAGAGCACCCGAGGGGAAGGGGTAGTTATTAAGATGGTAATGCTCTAACGGCGTCTACTTTGAGCTATCATTGGTATATGCTATACTCAATGCGCACGTGGATCGCACTGAAATGATGCATTTTGCTTGTCCGCACTAACGCACTCGAGTACGCAGTGTGGATCGAGTTTATTCGTGAAGATACAATTGCAAACGATGCAAGGAGTCATTGGTCTATGAACATAGAGCAGCGGGTTCGCGATGCGGTAGACGCGGCCTGGGTTGCCGACCGGGCAGCCGAACTCGTGTCCGTGCCTAGTGTGACCATGAATGAGCAAGAAGTATGCGTTCTTTTTGAAGAGATGATGCGTTCGCTTGGCTTGGACGTTTTAGTCCGTCCCATAACGCCGGGGCGCAACAACCTCTATGCTCGGATACCGGGCAGTGGGGGGGGACCTACTTTGCTGTTGAATGGCCATCTCGATACGATCCCGCAGGGGGCGTGTGGGCCCGTGCGCCGTGAAGGGGAGCGGATATATGGTCGCGGTGCTACCGATATGAAGGGGGGGATGGCCGCAATGCTCGGCGCGGCTAAGGCACTTATTGACAGCGGGATGCAGATGCGTGGGGATGTGTGGCTGACTGCCGTTGTAGGGCACGAGGAGACTGAGGCTCAAAAGGATGGCCCCTGCGCTTTGGTCTGCGACATACGAGACGGTGTGCTTAACTGCGACAGGATTCTCATAGTTGAAGGGCGCGATGCGCTCTGGGTTATGAGCATGGGATCCATGGTCTTTACGATCCGATTGACTTCTCCGCTGGGGGGGCGTCATACGCAGTATGTAGCTTATGGGGAAAATCCCATCCACTACGTGGGTTCAATCTTGCAGGCGCTGGGTGCGCTACAGGATCGACTCGATGGGGAAGTGGGGCATCCGTTGGCCGGTCCCGAACGCGTCGATCTTGGACAAGTGCACGTAGGTGATTATTTTAATCGAACTCCGGTGCAGGGTCTGCTGCAAGGGACCCGCCGCTGGGTGCCAGGACGGTGCGCGGAAGAAGTGCTCGCTGAGCTGGAGGCACTCGTTGCCCAAATCGCCGAACAGGGCGGCTTGGAGTGGCGCGTCGAAATGGAGCATGAACGGGAGCCTTTTGAAACGCCCATTGATGATCCGGCCGTTTGTGCCGTAGCTCGTGCGCACCGAACGGTTGTGGGGCGCCCAGAGGAATACGTCGGAATGCGCATTGTGGGCGATGCGAATATATACGCTCATGGCGCGGGGATCCCCGCCTTTTATTACGGTCCGTCTAATGAAACGGCCCATGCTGACGATGAGTGGGTCGAAATCCGTCGCCTGAGCGAAGCCGCTCAGGTATATGCATTGGCTGCTGTAGGGTATTGTGGCGCAGTAGAGTGCGAAACGTTGCGTTGAAATCGGCGTGCCGTTAGATTATTTACAAGCCTTTTGCACCGGAAGAAAAGAAAGAGGAATAATGGAAAATGAACCCGCGCGCACCGCGAAGGTGCAGGCTCAGGGCGAAGAGTTAGAAGCGATAAAAGAAATGCTGAAAATAAAGATCGACGGGGATTGGGACGAGGAAATGATTGGTACCGCTTTCGATAATTTGGAAGCGCTGCTGTGTGGAGCAACGGGAGAAGAGACTTCTTCTGGTCGATCCAAACGCAGTGCACAACTTCAGCGTCGCCGGCGTCGCCGCTAGACCGTGCAAGAGCAGTTGACGCATGGGGCTGTCCTTACGAGGACGGCCCCTTTTGCGTATCTGTTATTCCGTGTGAAAGCGAGGGTATATGGACATTGATGTAACGCGCATCCGGGCCGATTTTCCCGCGCTGAAAAACTACATTTGGATGCAAAATGGCGGCGTGAGTATAACGCCTACGCCCGTCGCTCAGGAACACGCTGAACGAATGCGTGAGCTGTATGAACGGGGGCCTATGCACATAGTGTATCCGGATGAAGAATATGCCCGGCGCAGGCAAAGTATGAAGACGCTGGCCGAATTTTTTTCGTGCTCAGAAGAAGAGCTAGCGCTCATGCGCGGGGTTAGCGAGGCATTCCAAACCGTTTTGCGTGGGTTGGAATGGAAAGTAGGTGATCGCATTGTGGTTAGTGACGACGAAGAGGCAGCCGTCCTGTTGCCGCTGCTACACCTGCGCGACGTTAGCGGTATTGAGCTGATTCGAGTGCCTATCGTGGATGATGCCGACGAACAGGTTGCCATTTTCGAACGCCATTTTGACGCGCGGACTAGGCTTATCGCGCTGAGTCACGTGACGACAGATCGAGGCTCCCGGCTTCCGGTTGAGCGGCTGTGTGCTGCGGCGCGATTCCGCGGTATTCTCAGCTTTGTCGATATGGCCCACTCGGCTGGTTTGTGGCCGCAGTCCCTGCCCGATATCGGCTGCGATTTTGCCGGTCTGCTTTCCTATAAATGGATGTACGCGCCCTATGCTGCCGGTTTACTCTACGTTCACCGCGAACGCCTAGATGCGCTGCACGTGCGCTATGCCGGTGGGCGTTCGCAGGAGAGCTTGGACTTTGAGCGGGGCGTTTACCGGCTGCGCACAAGCGCTGAGCGCTTCCAGTACGGGCCGTGGTCTTGGCCTTTGGTCCACGCCTGGGCTCGTTCGGTTGAATACCTATCTGCGATAGACACATCTGCTATATGGAAACGGACAGAGCATCTTACCCAGCTGCTTAAGGACGCTCTGCTCGGATTGGGCGCCGATCTGTATACGCCGTTAGCAGGAGAGCGCTCTGCGGCCTTAGTCAGCTTCGGGCTCTGTGGAATTAAAGGAAAGACGCTTAGTGAGGAGTTAGAACGTCGCTGGAATATTGTGATTAAGGCGCTGCCACACGGCCCGGAGGGCCTGCGAGCCAGTATGACATTCTTTTTGTTAGAAGAAGAGATAGATGTTCTCGTTGAAGGCCTGCACAGCCTGGTAAGAGAGAAGGGGAGTGAATGAGAAACAGGCGAATCAGAGTCAGTTAGGATAGAGCATTCCGCTAGGGGGTCATACAGCCAGTCGCACGTCTGTTTAGCTACGCGTTAGAGAAAGTATCTGATGAATAGAGTCCAAATCGATCATTTTCACCGTATGGGTTTCTTGTTGGTGCCAAACCCCATGCCTGAGCAGGAGATTGCGGAGATTGATGCGCTTCAGCGCGCGGTTGAACCGGAGTGGGAGGCCGCCCATTTGCCGGAACAATTTAATCTTGGTGCGTGTCAGTTTCTCATGATGGGAGAACGGCTGCTTCGGCAGGCGGAGCGACCAGAATTATTGGAATGGGCCCGCGCGCTATTGCAGTGCGAAGAGATTCATATCGGGGCCTGTGGTCTGGGCGATGCATCCAAGATTGTTGCGTCCGACGGTCGTCCGCAGCGCCAAGTGCACTGGCACGCCGATGGGGGACCGAACGTAGCCCAAGTTGCGGTGCGCACGGCGCTAGATAAACACGGACCGGAAAATGGGCCGCTCAGAATTCTGCCGGGTAGTATGAATCGCCCTAACGAAGATGTGAGAGAGGAACTGAGACAGATCGAATTGGCAAGCGGTCGATGGGATCGGCCGCCCGACCTTTTTTTTGCGCGCCACCCAAGTGAAGTTGAAGTGCATTTGGATCCGCGCTGTTCGCTTGTTTGGAACCCAAGCACGTGGCATGCGACTGGGGTCAAGGTCTCCGTAGGGAGACGACGGGCCATGAGTTGGAACTACTTTCCGGCCGGTGGCAGGAGGCGAGATAGTGAGGCGGTGAAGCATTTTTTTGCAAATACGTGGCGTCAGTGGACCGCCGAGCGGCAGCATCTATGGGGCCTTATAGACTGAGGTGGACGCGCATGAGACGTCGTCAGGTCAAAGTGGGAGAAACCGGCAGATCGTCGGTCTACCTCTTAGTTCCACAAAGAGATAGGATACGGAGATGCATACACGCCATCTCTCTAAGAGGATATATGGAGGGGAATAGCAGATGAATAACCGATGCATTGTTCGCTCTTTGGCCCTCTATGAACGCGCCAAAGAGCACATACCGGGTACCGCTCAGTTGATTAGCCGAAGACCAACGCGCGCAGCTTTTGGAGTGAGTCCAATATATGCTCAGCGCAGCAAGGGATGTCGGATTTGGGACGTGGACGACAACGAGTATATTGACTGGCATAGCGGAGTTGGTCCGATCGTGCTTGGATATTGCGATGACGAAGTCGACGAGGCGGTTTGCGAGCAGATTGGTCGGGGGACGGTCACTACCATATTGGATGAGACGCAGGTGCTGCTTGCCGAAGAGCTAGTGCGGCTTATCCCATCGGCTGAGATGGTTCGCTTTTGTAAAGGGGGCGGAGAGGCCTGTGCGATTGCAGTACGCATTGCACGCGGGTTTACCGGTCGAGATCGGGTGTTGTTTTGCGGCTACCACGGGTGGCACGACTGGTATTTGGCGGCGAACCTCGGCGGCGAACATCTGGCTAATCACCTGTTTAATGGCATCGAAGCGATCGGTGTTCCATCTGCACTTGAAGGCACGGCAGAGCCCTTCCCATACGGTGATTTGGACGCGCTGGAACACCTCCTACAGAGCGGAGATGACATCGCCTGCATCATAATGGAACCTATGCGAAGTGAGCAGCCGCCTGTCGGCTACTTAGAAGGGGTCCGTGCACTGGCTGATCGGTACGGGGTCGTGCTGATTTTTGACGAGGTCTCTTCGGGGTTTCGCATCGCTCTGGGGGGCGTGCAAGAATACGCCGGCGTCACGCCGGATCTGTCCGTCTTTGCAAAGGCGATTTCCAATGGATATCCCCTTGGGGCCATCGTTGGAAAAAAGACCTATATGGCTGGCGTAGAGCAAATGTTCATTTCGAGTGCCTATTGGGATGATGCGATTGGAGCACGCGCCGCGTTGGTAACTTTACAGGCGTTACAAGAGCGAGACTGCATCTCCCATTTTCATCGCATAGGGGCTCTGTTCCAAGAGCGCATTAACGCAGAGGCGGAGCGTATGGGACTCAGCGTTGAATGCGCGGGCAGCGCTGCCCATCCCACCATCCGGTTTGACGTAGAAAAAGCGGAGGATTTAAAGAAAGTGCAGACGCTCTTTGTCCAAGAGAACGCGCGACGAGGTGTGCTGTTGTCGACCGGTCTTTTCCTCAACGGATCACACGACGAAGAGGCCGTTGATATAACGGGTCGAGCGGTCGGAGAGACGTTCTCTGTGATTTCGCAGGCTCTGGCGGCGGGTCGCTTGGACGATGCGCTCGTCAGTCCCGTTCAGGACGAGTCTTTTCGCCGACTGGTGATCTAGGCGTTTGGAGGTGATCTAACGCCTCAAAGGTCTCGACAAGACGCGGATAGAAATGAGAGAAGTTGGGATATACTGTTCTATTCTGTTCGTACTCTACGAGCCCTCGGCTGAGGGCATGGACATAGCGGAATCCGCGCTCTACATCTTCTCGGAGCGCCTGGCGACCCTGCTCGGGGCCAAAAACTTGTGTGCTCAAACGAGCGGTTATGGCGCGAATAACGTGTTCATTTGCGCAGTCGATCCAACGCGTATACCCCATATTTCTCATCGGTTTGGACAGCGGTAGATAAAGAGATGATCTCTGGAGCAATTCTTCGCTATAAGCGCCGGCTAGGTCGTTGGCAAATGCGTGCCCGAACTCGTGCCAAATCAACTCTAACAGGTGGGGACGCGGACCGTAGGAGGGCATTCCGTATTGTGCCTTGGTCGGTCCGAGTAGGGTATACACGTCATAGGGACCGCCGGGACGACCGATGTGAGGGCCAAACCCTCCGTGATGTAGGAGGGGGCTGAGTATGAGATGATAGCTTATTTGTCGTATTCCGAAGTATGATTCGACGGTCGATATGGGATCGTGATCCCCTAATAGTTCGCGCACGCCCTGCTCCAACGCTATAAAAAAACTTTCTTGGCCGTGGTAGAAGTGCATAAAGCGCGTCTGATGTGCAAAGCCTCGCAAGGCGGATACAAAGCGATCAAAGTTCTCAGGTCCATTAAACGCGGCATACACCGAAGGAGGCAGTGGAAATACTTCTTCTAACTCGGGTGGGTCGGACAGATAAAGCATGGCTGTGGGATAGGCATCGGACCAGCCCGTGGTTGCGCTGAGGCTGCGGAAGTGTCGCACGGCCAGGTGGTTTACGTGAGAAGAAAATCGTTTAAATACGACCCGAGCGTAGTGAGTTTGATGTGGCGTGAGAAAGGGATAGCCGCTGAGTAGTTGAACCGTTGTGAGTAGCTCAATGCGCGGGTCGGTCCCCACGTGTAACCCAGTGGCCTGAAGTGGGGTCGATAAAGCGAAGCATGACCAGAACATGTAGAGCCGCATAACCGCTTTGGAAAAGCGCTTACGGCAGTTTTTCAGGGTAATAGCGGCGTCATAAGGTGGAGCACTTGTAGATTATATGCGGGAACCGCGCGGAGCCTACGAATTCCAGACGGTTTTGTCGTCCGTTTCTTCAGAAGGCGTGGCTGGGCAATCTGGTTCCGCTTCTCCGTTTTGGTCAGAGGGCGCGCTGTGAAGAGCCTCTTTGAGCTGTTTACCAGGCTTAAAATGCGTTTTGCGCCGGGCGGGCACGTATACGACCTCGCCCGTGCGCGGGTTGCGAGCGGCTGGTTTGGGCTTGGTGTTTTTTACTTCCAAAACGCCAAACCCCCTGATTTCGATGCGATTCCCTTCAATAAGCGTGTCTCGCATTGCTTCAAAAAGGCTATCGACCATTTGTAAGGTCAAGTTGTTTTTACAACCAATGGTATCAGCTACTACGCGGGCGAGATCTTTTTTGGTGACAGTGGCCACAGGTAACCTCTCGACAGGTCAAGAGTGGATGGCTCGGCCCCTAAAGGCCAAGCAGGTTAAATTATTCCCGTTTACTACCGGAGAGTCGAACAGGTATAAAGTGCTGTGTTTACAGACACTTGAATTATAAGGAATCTCTGTGCTGAATCAAGTAAAAAATGAAGCTTGTGAATTTATAGACCCAGCGCACATCCCGTTCTATGCGAGTCTAATGAGCAGTATTACCAGAGAGCAGTGTGGCTGCTCAAGTGAGGCGTGCGGAGTGCGTCTGGGAACGAAGCATACGGGATGGACGTCTGGCTAAGGACAGGACGACCGCCCATTTTGCCAGCGGTGTTTTTACACCTGTTAGGAACTGCGTGATATGCGTGTGCATTCATTTGCGCGCGCACTATGCTAGGTAATAAATTACAACGCGTCATGAATAGTGTAGGTCGACTGTGAATACGTCCACAACGGCTCCCCATCGCGCGCGCATTGGGCAGAAACTCGTGCTGAGTTTTGTGCTACTCGTCATGGTGCTTATTGGCACTTCAGGCTGGACGCTCGTTGAGTTAACCCGGCGGAGTCTAGAGGGACAAATGCGCGGGCACCTTATATCGACGGCGGAGCTTGTAGGATCCGGCATTTCCGGAGACGTGCTGCGAATTTTGGCACCGGGCTGGGAACGGGCAGGCATATATCAGACGCTGGTGACCAAACTGCGTCGTGCCAAAGAGGTAGTCGGCGCACGGCGAATCTATGTCTTTGACCGACTCGGGCGTAACTTACTCGACACTGAGGGAATGCCGATCGGTCAACAGTATCACCATATCCGTATACGCGATCGCAGTGAAGTCGAACGGGCACTAAGTGGAGAATCAACCTATTCCGTGCTCTTTTTTAGCGAAGACGATGTGGCCTACATGACGGGATACGCACCGATTTACAACCGAGGTGAAGTGGTCGCTGTGGTCGGGGTCGATATTGGTGCGGGATTTGTCGATTCCATGCGCGTCTTCAAACGGTCGGTCTTTATTTTCGCGCTGATTAGCGCGCTGTTAACCATTGCCGTGGCCTGGGCGATGGCTCTCAGATTGACGCGGCCCATCTTGTCTTTGGTGCGTGCTGCGCGCGAGATTGGTCAAGGAAAAATGAACCACCAAATCGCCGCCCCTAGCGATGATGAAATCGGTTATCTCGGCGAGACTATGGAAGAGATGCGCCGCAAGTTACTCGCGCGCGATGCCCAACTACGACAGATGCTGGGAGGTGTCGCACATGAGATACGGAATCCCTTGGGTGGCATCGAAATATATGCAGGACTTATAGCTGAAGATTTGCCTGAAGGTGACGAGCGCAAGGAGCATATACAGAAAGTTCGACAGGAAGTTCGCAAGCTAGATCAGGTCATTTCGGACTTCCTAAACTTTGCCCGTCCAGCCCCTCCGGTAGCGGAATTAGTCGAGGTTGATACGCTCGTAGCCGATGCTGCATTTTTACTTCAGCCCGATATGGAACGTGCTGGAGTGACCTATCATTCGGACATAGCGGAGGGAGTGCGGGTATTCGCCGATCCAGAGCAGGTGAATCGAATGCTGTTTAACCTCATGAAGAATGCAGTGCAAGCAATGCCCGATGGAGGCAAGTTGACGGTGCGCGCTCGGCCAGAGAGCAATGACGTGTGTCTCGAAGTTGCCGATAGCGGTCCTGGGATATCGGAGGCGGTACGCGCGCAGCTTTTTGAGCCGTTTTTTACCACGCGAGAAAAGGGCTCGGGATTGGGACTGGCAGTAGTTTCGCAAACGGTAGCAGACAATGGAGGCCACTTAGAACTGGCCGGTGAAGAGGGAGAAGGGGCCGTATTCAGGGTTGTTTTTCCGGCCAGAGCAGGGAGGTATTCGTGAGTCATATTTTAATTGTTGACGACAACGAAACGCTCGGAAGCGGTATCGCTTTGATGTTGCAACGGATGAATCATCAATGCACGGCCGTCCTGAGTGGGGCTGCGGGGATGGAACATCTGCGCGCGCACCGTTGTGATCTGGTCATTACGGACTACCGCATGGACGAAATGGACGGTATACAGGTCCTTCAAAAGGTCAAGGAGCGCTGGCCGGATCTCGATGTCATGATGATGACCGCACACGGCACAATCGAGATTGCCGTCGAGGCGATGAAGTGCGGTGCGATAGACTTTATCACAAAGCCCTTTCCCCATGAAGCTCTACGTTTGAAAGTTCAAAACGTGCTGGAATATCGCCAAGCGCGGATTGAGCGTTTGCGCTTGGGCGAAGAGAATCGCTATCTGCGCGAGGAGATCGATGGCCGCTATAATTTCGGGGAGGTGGTTGGTGATTCAGAAGCGATGCGCTCGATTTTAAGTGGGGTAAAAAAGGTTGCTTCAAGTGATTCTTCAGTGCTCGTCTACGGAGAGAGCGGCACCGGGAAAGAGCTAGTTGCCCGGGCCTTGCATTATCAGAGCAATCGTAGAGAAGGGCCCTTTGTGAAGGTAAACTGTGGCGCCTTGCCTCACGATCTTTTTGAGAGCGAGCTGTTTGGACACGAAAAAGGTGCCTTTACAGGGGCCGTGCGTCAGAAAAAAGGCAAGTTCGAGTTAGCAGACGGAGGCACGATATTTCTCGATGAAATAGGAGATGTGCCTCTTGATGCGCAGGTTAAGCTGCTGAGGGTGCTGCAAGAGAGACAGTATGACCGGGTGGGCGGTGAGCAGACCCTCGAAGCAGACGTGCGCGTCGTCGCCGCCACGAACAGAGCCCTGCGCGAAATGATGGTAGCAGGGACGTTTCGCGAAGATCTCTTTTACCGATTGGAGGTTATACCATTACATCTTCCTCCTCTGCGCAAGCGGCGCGAAGACGTTCCCCCACTTGTTGATCACTTTATGAAGAAAAAATGTCGGGAAATGAATATACCTCTCAAGCGTCTGCAAGATGAGGCTATGCGGGCATTTTGCACTTATCCTTGGCCGGGCAATGTCCGCGAGTTAGAAAATGTTATAGAGCGAACGGTTGTCCTGTCGGATCACGATACCATTTCTCTGCAGGACGTTCCACTTACTTTTGACGAGGGAGATGAGATGCTGGGCTCATACGCAGGCGTCGAGAACGCTGACTCGGGTGAGGCTAGCGATTCACTTGCGCTGAACGAGCGCCTGGATGACATGGAGCGTTCGTTGATTATTCGGGCTATGGACGAGGCGGGGCGCGTTAAGACGCGAGCGGCAGAGCTGTTGGGTATTAAGACGAGCGCCCTGTATTACAAGCTAGATAAACACGGGATCGAATAGACCTTATGTCGTACGCGGTTACAATCTGTATTGTAGCGCTCGCATCGCTATTGGCTGATCGAGTGTGGGCTGATGTCGGACAAATTGGCGTGCTCCGCACCGAGGCGCGCGAAGCGCGTTCGGCGTGTGATTGGTTGGAGAAGCAGCGCCGTCTTATTGTCGTCCAAGCAGAGAGTTTATCTACTTACATAGACAGTCTGAAAGCGACGGACGATGAGTTGGAAGAACTGCAAGAAGCGTTGCGCGCGTCGCTTGGTTTGGTGCAGCAACTGGTAGAAATTGATCACTCTCTTGACCGGGCTAAGGCGCGCGAAGACAGCCTGACCGACCAACTGCGCCTTGAGTACGATTGGGAAATTGGCGTTCTCATCCAGCAGTTGCAGGGCCGCTCTGATAGCGGTCTTTTAACGCAGTTGATGGTGTATCAAGAAGCCCGTGAAGCGCTCGGTATGCGTACTTCGCAGGCAGTGTTGAGATATGATGAGGGCATGGATATTGAGAGGGACGACGGGCCAGACGAGATTCGGCAGAAGCTGGAGCTCATGGAAGATCTGGGGAAGCGCTTAGAGCGAGACATACGCATTATCACCCGACGACTCAGCCGGCTTGAAGAAGCCTATAGACTGCGCCTTGCGATGCAATCCTTTATCCGCGGGCAGCAAGGGCGTCAGCGTGGTGCTGCATCGCAAAAGGCGCTTACATTTGTCATGCCTTTAGTGGCTGAAAGTGAAAAGAGTCTAGGGGCGGCGTTTATATTAAGGACTCAAGGGAACGAAGGAAAAGCGTTAGATGGGGTGCCCGGCGAAGAGATGCTATTGGAGATTCATAAGTGGAAAGTGCGCCTACAGGAAGTAGATCAATTGAAAGCCGTCGTGCGAGAGCGATCTGCAACGTTTCGTAAGTATCTGCAGGATATGCTCAGAGGACCGGATGATTAACCAGTTTTTTTGCGCTTCTATTGAGCGGGTCGAAAGTCGCTACCGCGGGTTTCTTCACGTGCTGTGGTGCGTGTGGCCCCTAAAGCTTTTTCAAGGGCGACGTAGGCTGGCCAGGGGTCAATAGATCCACAGCTAAATAGGTCAGCCGCAGCGAATCGGCGTTCGGGCCACGTATGTATAGCTAAGTGGCTTTCACGCAGTGACAATACGCCGGTGACCCCTTGCGGGGAAAAGCGATGTACGGTTGCCGACAGCACGTGGGCTCCGGCTGCTTTTGCAGCATTGCGCAGATGTTCCTCTATGTAAACCGAGTCGTCAAGGCGGCATCTATCGCAGCCGTAGAAATCCATTAACAGATGGCGACCCAGGTCCATTACTAAGTGCTCCTTATGATGTGTAAGGCTATTTCTGATGGCGCGCCTATACGCAGTGGTGGCCCCCAATACCCGCATCCGCTGTGTACGTAAAGCCACGTTGATTTATGGTGGTGCAGACCGGCTAAATATGTCTGCTGTAGGGGTACAATGTACTTCCAGGGAACAAACTGTCCTCCGTGCGTATGACCGGAAAGCTGTATGTCGGCGCCGGCGGCTGCGTGAATGCTGCGCGGTTGGTGTGCAAGTAGTATCGTCAGGTTTGCTTTAGGGGCGTTTGCAAGGGCACATTGAGGGTTTGATCGATGGTCAGGTACTATGGTTTCAGCGCTAAAGTCCGTTACCCCTACTAGCGCTATGCTGTACTCTCCCCGCTTTATTAAAAGGCTATCGTTGAGCAATACGCTGAATCCAAGACGCTCTGTTTGGGCAGTCCAATCGTGGACGCCAGAGTAGTATTCGTGATTTCCAGTAACGGAAAATTTACCTAGAGGTGCTCTAAGTTCAGCTAGTGGCTCAACGTCGACCTGGAGCTGGTCTACCGGACCGTCTGCCATATCTCCGGTAAAGACGATCAAGTCAGGTTGAAGTATGTTGGTTCGATCTACTACACGTTGGACAAAGTCTCGCTTTATGGTTGGACCGACGTGTAAATCGCTCAGGTGGGCTATGCGTAGTCCTGCTAATTCTTGAGGAAGACCGTCTATCGCTATGTCGACGTTCTGCACGGTGGGTGTTCGCCGTGACTGATAGAGGCCCCAAAGCGTGAATAAACACGCGGTGAATAACGCACCTGCATCGAGCTGGCTTTCCGTTGCGGGCAATTCGAATTCTGCCCATTGCAATAAGGCACTGACCAGGTCGCGCAAGATAAAAGATCCTGTAAGTGTTATAAAGAAGCCAAAGCTGCCGTAGGAAACCCAAGAGTATAAATCGCCTAAGCGGCGCCAAAGTGCGAGTTCGCGCATGCGTACTGCCACAAGTGGAGACAGGGCGATAGCGGCGACTGAGACGGCCCAGACCGCATTCCAAGGCCAGGAAAGGTAGAAACTCAAACGCCAGCTGCCGTAGCCGTAAGTAAAGATGAGTAGGGGTAGTACGATGAAAAAAAACACGGTGTATGCGTTCTGTTGATAGATCGTTATACAGAACCTTAATTGTATGAGATACGCTTTGCCAAAGCAAGGTGACACCACATGGGAGAATAGGTAAATGGTCAGCAGATGGAGCAAATCGATCTTTTTATTACTCGGGTTTATCGGCGCTGTAAAAGTCGAGGCCCAAACGTCCCAGACGCTTGAGGTATACGGTGAAGGGCGGGTCGAGGTTGTGCCCGATATGGCTTATATTCAAGTGGGCGTAACGACTGTAGGAGAGCACATAGAAAAGGCTTCGGTTGAGAATGCACGAGCGGTTGAGGCTGTTTTTTCAGCAGTATAAATTACCGGAGTTGATCCGGTGGACATTAAGACGGGCAACTTTTCAATTGGGGCGGAGCGAAATTATCGAGAAGATAAAGATCGCGCTGTGTATCGAGTTAACAACATGGTCGATATAACCGTGCGGGATCTCTCTCTAGTTAGCCAGGTTTTAGGCGCGGCTATGCGGTCGGGTGCCAACGAAGTGCGAGGCTTACGCATGGAAGTTGCACAGAAGCGTAAAGCTATGGTCGAAGCGCGCTCGCTGCGCCGCAAAAGATGCACGTCAAAAGGCCGAACATCTGGCTTTTTTGCACGGAGTCCAAATAGGTCCCGTGCTGGAAATCAGCGAGGAAGGACGGGAAGGGCAGGTTCCTCTCGTCAAGGCGATGGCTATGGATGCGCGATCGGTGCCGATAAGCGCGGGGACACAGCGCTTGAGTGCGAAGATACGCGTCGTTTATCAACTGCGGTAGGGAGCTTCCGTGGATTTAGTTTATAAACCGCTTTGGCCGGTAAAAACGGACTATGCAATTGGGATTTGCGGAGCGGGAGGCATCGTCAATGATGCGCATCTGCCAGCTTATCGAAAGGCGGGTTTTCGAATTGAGTCGATCTATGATGTCGACCGATCTCGGGCAGAAGAGACGGCTGTCCGTTTTGAGATACCGCGCGTTTGCGATTCTCTATCCTTGCTTGCAGAAGGGGTAGATATTGTAGATGTGGCCGTGCCGGCCTGGGAGAATGAGCGGGTGGTCGAAGAGTTGACACAGGTTGGTGTCGCTCTGCTATTACAGAAGCCGCTGGCCGAAGATTGGCAAACGGCCCTGCGCATTGTTGAACGAATTCGCGTAGCAGGTCTAACGGCTGCGGTTAATCAGCAGATGCGCTGGGAGCCGGGTGTGCGAAGCTGTCGGCATTTGCTTTCAGAAGGGGTATTGGGTGCAGCCTATGATGTCGCTTTTCACGTTTATGTTGATACGCCGTGGCATCTGTGGGGATGGCTGAGTGAAAAAGAGACCATTGAGGTGCTGTATCACTCCATCCATTATCTCGATTCGATTCGTTATCTCACGGGCCTTGAACCGCATCGTCTTTACTGCAGTGGCAGTCGGCGGCCCGGCTATGCGGCGCAGGGAGAAACGCGTACCTGCACGCATTTGACGTTTGCCGGCGACTTACGGGCAACTGTCCTGTGCAATCATCACGTTGAGTGGGGTCGTCTCGGCCAGCAAAGCGAGTTCCGTATCGATGCAACCGACGGTATGGCCGTGCGTCAGCTCGGACTGCTGTTGAACTACCCAAAGGGCGGACCCGACGCGCTTCGCTATATCACGCGAGCCGATGGGCAGTGGCGGCAGGCCACGTTTGAAGAAACGTGGTTCCCCTACGCATTTGTTGGACCGATGACCTCTCTTATGCGCGCATTAAACGGGGAGATCGCTAAGCCTGAAACGGATGTTGAGGATAACTTGCGAACGCTTCGTTTAGTGTTTGCTGCCTATGAGTCGATGTGCACAGGAGACGCGGTCGATTTGATGGGTCCAACTTGGCAAATATAACGAACCTGCACCTGTTCTTGCAGTCAACCAAAGAGAAACACGATGAATGAAAATGAGAAGTACCTCTTTGACTTACAGGGGTATATCGCGGTGCCGGATGCACTTGACTCTGTACAGCTAGAAAGACTCAACGCCGTTTTGGACAGGCATATTAGACAAGAGTTTACAAAAGAGGAACACGCCCACCGCTTTGGGGAATTGCTGAGTTGGGGAAAGCCCTACCGAGACTTGATCGACAATCCGTCCATTGTTCCCTATCTAAACGTCATTCTAGGTGAGCGATTTCGCTTAGACCATCTGTATGCCGACTTGATACGCGGTGGCACGAGTCCGATTGGTGCGACTTTACACGGTGGAGGCACACCGTTTGATCCTTCGCAGTACTACCATTTCCATGGAGGACAAATGTATAACGGGCTCACGGTCGTTGCCTATAATTTGGCCGACGTTGGGCTGGAGGACGGTGGATTTGGTTGCGTGCCGGGTTCGCACAAGAGCAATTACCGTTTCCCCGGTGAATGGCGTGATATGGCGGAAAACATAGAGCCCTGTGTTCGCCGCGTTACCGGTCCGGCAGGAACGGCCGTTGTTTTCACCGAAGCGCTGACTCATGGAGCGTTGCCGTGGACTGGTCAAGGTGAGCGCAGAACGGTTTTTCTAAAGTATAGCCCGCATCCAATATCGTGGTCTGCGCGCTACTTTGATGAGACGGAATTCGAAGGCTTGACCGAGCGTCAGCGTGCTATTTTAGAAGCGCCCAATGCGCGATATGGGGGCAGGAAATAAACGCATAACGCTCCAGTTTTGCCAAGGAGACCGGGGCGTTATGTGTACCTAATTTAACCAAGTGGTGTAATTACAGATACTCTACAATATCTGTCGGGAGGCAGTTGAGATCGCGGCAAATATTGGACAGGGTATAAGGATCCATACTGTCTGTGCCTGCGTCGATCGTTTTTTTTATGTGCTGATAGGTCGTCAGATTGATTTCGGGCTTTCTATCTTCGAGTATTTGTTCAATTTCTTTTTTCTTAAATCGTATCATGTCTTGTTGCTTCCTCGTCGCATAAAAAGGTTTCGTAAGTAAAAGCCCATTGCAAATCGACTTTATTATAACATTGACTAAGTCGATAGTCAAAAAAGTTAAGTCCAAGATGCGCATATTTGCTCTATCTGATTTACACGTAGACTTTGAGGAGAACTGGGCGTGGGTGCAGGCCATTTCTCCGGTGGACTATAAACGTGATGTGCTCATTGTAGCGGGTGATATAACGCATCAAATCGAGCGTGTACTGCAAACATTTCATGTGCTGCGAAAGCGGTTTCTTCGTGTCTTTTTCGTTCCTGGTAACCACGATTTATGGGTGCGGAGCGAGTTAGGAGATTCGCTGGAAAAAATGGATACGTTGCGATCGGCGTGTGAAGAGTGTGGTATTGACATGAAGCCGGCAGAGGTGCACGGCGTACGGTTGGTGCCCCTTTTCTCATGGTACTGCAGTCATTTTGATCCGCGATGCCAAGATTGTAAAGTACCGGTTGCTTGGGGAGACTATCGCTACTGTAGATGGCCAGAAGAGGTGAAAGAGATTGATCGCTATTTCTCTTCTCTCAACGGAGAGCCTTCAACGAGCGCGGGGCTTACGGTGACCTTTTCTCATTTTCTGCCCAGGTGGGAGCTGCTCCCTGATGTGACATATCTGAGATTTAAGGCGTTACCATTAGTTGCGGGCAGCTCTGTAATAGAAGGACAACTGCGGGCATGGGGTGCACGCATTCACGTTTTCGGCCATAGTCATATTCCTTGGGATGAAGAGCTTGACGGGGTGCGATATGTGCAGCAGCCGTTGGCATACCCCAAAGAGCGTCGTGGACGCACTCCCCGATTAAAGAAAATCTATTAAGACCGCACAGTGTGGAGTCGCTCTACTCGTAGCGAAGTGCATCAATTGGACTGAGCATAGCTGCCTGGCGGGCAGGATAAATACCGAACCCTATGCCAACAGCGGCCGAAACGCCAAAGGCTAAAATAATTGTCCATGGCTGAACAATGGTGCGCCAGCCGGCATAGAGGGTGATGATTTCGGGGATTGCATAGCCGAGTAAAACACCTATCGTGCCCCCGAGCAGGCTCACCATGAGAGATTCTACTAGAAACTGTGACAGAATGTCTTTGCGGCGTGCTCCTAATGCGCGTCGTATGCCAATCTCTCGTGTGCGTTCTAGGACGGAGGCCAGCATGATATTCATTATGCCTATGCCGCCAACCAACAGAGAGATACCCGCAATACACCCCATGACGACGTTAAATATTTGTTGAGTTTTTTGGCTTTGACGCAGCAACTCTTCGGGAATGGCAATCTTAAAATCTTCAACTCCGCGGTGGCGTCGATTAATTATAGAGCGCACGATTGTAGCTGCCTCCGACAACCTATCAGAATCTGTCACCTTAACCGTAATCTGCGTTAGTTCCGCCTCGTTATTAGCAAACCAAAAACGTCGCAGCACCGTCGTGAGAGGAATGTAAATATCTTCGTCCGTATTGCGGACTTCGAGCACGCCGCCAATTTTACCTCCAGCCGCTCCCTTATCTTCTAAGACGCCTATAATTGTGAACCACTGGTTGCGGATTTTGACGCGATGACCAATGGGATCCTGAAAAAAGAACAGAGCGCGTTTGGCATCGCTTCCCAATACGCAAACGCGTCTTGATTCCTTCATATCTTCGTTGTTAAAGAATACGCCGTCGCCCATGCGGGCATTGAGCACTGTCAAATACTCGGGGGTAGTGCCTACTATCATGGTGTTGAACGTGCTGCTACCTGCTAGTACGTTGCTTTTAAACTCGCGCTGTGGGGTAACAAATTCGGCTAGCGGGAAGATCCGTCGTATCGCTTCTGCATCCTCGCGGTTTAATCCCTGCGAAAGGTTTCGGTCGCTACTTAAGGCATTTTCCTGTCCCTCTTCGCTCTTGTCCCAATGCTGTACAATGATATTGCTTATGCCCATCTGCCGTATCTGCTCGAGCGATTCTTGTTTCGCACCTTCTCCAATAGAGAGCATGGCAATAACGGCAGCCACGCCAAATATGATGCCGAGCATAGTTAGCAGGGTGCGCAACTTGTGGGACGTGAGACCTGCGATGCTCAGAGCGGCGGTTTCTCGCAGGTTCATCTTTTATGGACCTTCTGCGGGTTGTGCGCCGCCGCTTTTTGTGCCGCTGATATCTTCGCCAAGGAGAGTTGGATCGTGTAGCGTAACGCGATCACTGGGAGTGAGTCCGTTTTTCACGACGACGTAATTGTCGTTGCGTTTGCCAAGAGTTACTTCCGTTTCCTCGCTTTGGTCATCGACTATGCGATATACGACGGTGCGTCCGTCTTTTTCAAAGACGGCGTCTAAAGGCACGTAAAGGGGGAGTGGTGCTGACTCGGCTAGGATTTCTTTGCTGGGAGGTGGCTGTATTGAATCTTTTTTAACGGGAAGACGAGGTGGTATGGTTTCAATCATGACTTCGCTTGTAGCAGTCATACCGGGGCGGAGACGCTCATCTTGCTGGTCAATTTCAATTGTTATGTCAAACACCTTAACATTTTTTTCGCCCTCTTTCTCCCGTCCCAGCGTGGCTATACTGGAGACGATTCCAGTAAAGTTCGGACCGGGCAGTGCATCAAGTTGTATGACGGCATTTTGGCCAACGGTAAGCTTGTCGACGTCTACTTCATTGACGTAGGTTTTGACCTGCATTTTTGAAAGGTCGGGCAGGGAAATAATGTTGATGCCGCCCCAGATGTTGTCTCCCACTCGAATCTTCTCGTGGCCGCTGCCTTTCCATACTTTGCCGTAGACCACGAGGCCTGGTTTTTCCGCATTGATGGTTATGGCGTCTACTTCTTTATTTGTTCTATCTAGATCACGCTGTTGACGCTCGATATTTAAATTTCGCTTTTTTATATCGGCGGTGTTGACCACCCTTTGCGCCTCTAGCTTTTCCACGGCTTGTTGATAGCGAAGTTTTGCTTTGCGTGCTTCGATTTGTGCGCGTTCCTTTTCCACCATTGCTTCAAAAGCCATGCGTTCAACCTGGAGTTCGGCCAAGCGCAGATTGGCTTCCTCATTTTCTATAGCAGCTTTTAGTCTTGTTATGTCTGCCTTCTGGGTAGCTTGAGTCTTCTCCAATTCGGCGCGCGCCTGCTCGAGTTGCTGTTCGTCGTCGGCCAGACGCTTCTGAAACTCAGTCGGCTCAAATTGAACGAGTAGATCACCAACGTCGACCTGTTCTCCCTCGGGAAAGAGATGTGTTATTTTGAGTTCGCCTCGAACGCGGGGGGCAACAATATTCTCCGCTTTTACAGCCTCTAACTCACCGCCTTTCAGGTTAAGAGAGATAATAAATTCGCCCTGTTCGACCGGGTAAGAGACGAGTTCGGACGTTTCCCTGTCGTCAGTAAGGGCAAACCAAAAATAAGCGGTCACCAACGCTGCGAGGAGAAAGAGAAGGCTGCTTTGTATGCTGCGCTCTTTTTTTAGCGATTCTTTTGCAGACAAGGTAATACGTTCCTTTCGCGATACCCGCGGTCTACTTGGGCGGAGCGAGCGAAATGCGATCTCCTTCTCGCAGGCCGCCTTCCACTACAACTGCCTTGCTGTTGCGCGATCCCAAAGAAACTTCCACGGGACGCATGCTATTCCCGTCTACGCGATATACATAGCGCTTTTCTTCGCGGTATACAACAGCAACTAGGGGAACAGTAAGCGTTTCTTTTTGGTGTTCAATGACTACGGCTACTTCAGCAGACATACCGGGTTTTAACCGATTATCTTCTTCACTTATATCGATGAGCATTTCAAAGACGCGGATATCTATTGCACCGGGTTGGGGCGTTGCCATCGGTGCAATGTGAGAGACTACACCCTGGAAGATGGGGCCAGGGAAAGCCTCAAGGCGAATGGAGGTTTTTTGTCCTATTTCCATGCGCTTGATGTCCATTTCACCGACGAGGCAGCGGACCTGCATTTTGGAAAGGTCGGGTAGGTCAATGAGCGCGTGTCCTCCCCATATATTGTCGCCAATGGTTACCTTGGATTCTTCCTGTGCGCCAGGTTTACTAATCTTTCGATAAACGACAATGCCCGGTTTAGTTGCGTGGACTTGCGTGCGTTCGTAGTTACTGCGCGCCCGGTCAAAGCGCAGCTGTCGTCGGGCGATGTTGAGCTGGTGACTTTGGAAGTCGACGCGATTAATCACCTCCTGGGCTGTGGAATCTTCGCGTGCTTCTGCCAAACTTCGGTGTGCCTTTTCCATTTTGATGCGTGCTTGTTCTAAGTCAATTGGCGAAGCAAAGCGCTGTCTTTCAAGATTGAGTTCGGCCAGTCTCAGAGCCGCTTCCTGCTGTTCAATTCTGCGTTTTAAATCAGCTAAACGCTGATTGCGCTGCGCCTTGGCTTTCTCGAAGTTCGACTGAGCCTCGAGGAGCTGTGCTTCGCGGTTACTCATATCGTCTATGAATTGAGCTGGATCAAATCTAATGACTAGATCGCCGATTTTGACTAGGCTACCTTCGGGCGCTATGTCCGTTATTTTGAGACGGCCGCCAATGCGTGGAGAAGTTATGACTTCACCGTCGGCGGCCTGCACTTCCCCTCCTTCAAAATGCGTCATCTGAAAGGAACTGCGCTGAACTGTGTGTAGCGGAATCTGCGCTGTTTCGTCGCTGCAAGCGATGAGCGCAAGCGCACAGAAAAAGAATAATGACCTCATGCTCGTTGATCCGATGAAACGGGTTCGTCCCGTTCGACTACGCCGTCGCGAAAGCGTACAATTCGATGGCTGTAGCAGGCGATCTCCTCTTCATGGGTGACCAAGATAAAAGTGTTACCCTGAGCGTGTAAATGGCGAAAGAGCTCCATAATTTCTTTGCCAGTGCGCGTGTCGAGTGCACCCGTGGGTTCGTCTGCGAGAATAATAGCAGGATCGTTTACCAATGCGCGTGCGATAGCTACGCGCTGGCGCTGACCGCCGGATAGTTCATTGGGGCGATGATGCATACGCTCAGCTAAACCAACGGCTTCAAGAGCATTTTTTGCGCGTTCGCGGCGCTCCGCTAGAGTGACGCTGCTGTAGACCAGCGGAAGTTCGACGTTGTCCAGGGCATCCGAGCGCGGAAGTAGGTTAAACGTCTGGAACACAAAGCCGATCTCTTGATTTCGTATATGAGCTAGAGCATCGTCGTTCATTTTACTAACCTGTTGACCGTTGAGCTCATACTGACCAGAAGTGGATACATCGAGACACCCCAGAATATTGAGCAGCGTCGATTTACCCGATCCAGAGGGACCCATGATGGAAACATACTCGTTTACGGCAATCTCGAGGGAAATGTCGCGTAGGGCGTGCACCTGCGTTGCGCCCATATCGTACGTTTTAGTCAGATTGCTAATTTTGATAATAGCAGAGCTCATTCAACGGATAATAGGCTAGTTTTCGGGGCCCAGCCGCTCAAGGGCGAAGATGGTTGGCGAACTTCTACCCAGTCGTTTTCGCGCTTTTCCATGAGTAAGACGGTCCCCTTGGAGACATACTTATCACCTGACGGGGTGCTGTTTGGTCTAGTTGAAAGTGCAATATCTTCGACGGCGACAACCATGCGTGAAATAAATGAGTCGACGATATTAGTAAAACTCCCTAATGCATCGCGCGCGTAGTCGTTAGCCGGTTCGATCCGGATAGCTGCTAAACTGCTATAGCGCCAGGTTATAGACACGTTGGGGGGGGCGCTGCTGCGCAGTCTATCGACAAAAGGCCGCCCGTCCGGCTTCGGAGGGCCTTCTACTTGATATATAGCCGTTACGAGCGATTCGTTATCGGGGTTACGGGGATTAGGTTGGACGCGCCAGCCAAGGACAGAGCCTCGGGCGTAATTTTCTATTATATACGCCTCGGTTACCTCCTCATAAGTAGCTGTTATGCCTCGATATGAGCATTCTGCTTTTCTCAGGGATAACAGATCGTTTTCGACTATTCGCTTCGGATTTGTATTGGCAAGAGGCACCAAAATAAGTGTCAGGGTTAGGATACTAGCTGCCGGATGTGAAAAGAAGAAAGCCAAGAGTTAATAAGTTGATTATTTGCGCGGTTTCGTTTGCAGGAAGCACATCGCGAAGGGTGATTATTGTCAATCGCTCAAAGGGTAAAATAGAGTGGAGTAAAGATTGGAAGATAGCGGAAAGACGCTGTGAATCCTGTGAATGTATTGTTGAACCATTTATTTGTTGGATCGGAGCGAAAGAATGGAGCGCAGTGCGCGCTAAACCCAGTAGATGTTATTATCCGTCATGCCAGTGAAGAAGTCTACAATCAACCAAAAACCTGCAACGGCGAACTGTCCGAGAATGAGTCCCAAGAAAAACGGCCGGGCGCGTTGGAACAGGGTTGGTCCCCCATAGCGCAAAATCAGGCTCTTGATAAGCCAGGCTAAGAATACGCTGAAGGAAATGTAGTTAGTCATCGAAATGGTACTTACTGCAAATCCTAAAGGGTGGAGCGGCCACCACAAAAAATGCTGACGCGCTAACATGAGCAGGCCCATAACGGTCCCTCCAGAAAGCGTAGAAATCCATCCTATAACATTGGGACCCTGTGGGTCGTTGAGATGTTTGCTAATGAAATTGAACGGGTATACTGGGCCTCCAGTGGGACCAAAAAACCACCCGTTTAGGTTGATTCCGCCGTATTCGTAGCTTAGGTAGAGCACGGTGACGATGGAGGTCCCCATGCTGATAAGAATGGATAGCGCAATAGCGCCAAACAGACTGCGTTTATGTCTACCGAGCGTGTCGTCAGCGAGTTTGAGGCCGTTAGCGCAGGACGCAAGCACAAAGGTGCGTATGTCTGCTGCCCAAACAAAAGTGAAGCCGAGTGCCGTTAGCGTATTGGGGCCGAGGACGGTATTGCCTAATCCCGAAGTTACAAAATCCGAGGCAATTAGCGGCGCGCGCGCCGCTGCGATTCCCCCCTCCGCTACTACACGCGTCACGGCGATAAAGAGCAAATACATTGAGGTGAGGTAAATAGGTAGTACCCACCAAGCCATGCCGGCCAACCAAAGCCAGCCACAGACAAACATATTGCTGATTAAAAGGCCCAAAACGGCAGTGCGATAAGAGAGCATTTCATCGGAGTCATCGACTGAGGGATCGTTTTTGATGGCTTTTCGCCAGACATCTTTTAGGTGGGGCTTGGCCGTCCACAGGCCAAAGATTGCCAAGACTAACATAGCCCCCATGCCCTGATGGGCTAACACGGGGAAAGACCCAGCATAGTAGAGCTTTTGTGTACTGGCAATACCCAGAATGCCAAAGATGCCTTCTTGCACCCGGGCTAATAAGTTGAAAAACCAAATAGCAAAAGCGATTTCAAGATTGACAAAATAAGAGAAGCCCAGCATTGGAAAAGAAAGTACGATTTGTAGGGCTGTAGTATTACGAAAGAGGGGTATGCTAGTTTGTAGATTGACATCTGGAATGAAGTTATAGTAATTGTGCAACGCACGTAGGGATCCCACTATAAAAGGCAGAGCAAAACCGATCCACATGAGAGTACTCTTAAAAAAGGGCTTGATGATGGAAGGACGATCTCCGTCTTCGATCATGGCCATAGGCACCTGAACCAAGGGAAAAGCCAGGCGCTCGCGCTCGATCCACTGTTTGCGTAGCACTACGCTGATGCAGATCATGGAAAAGTAGATGGATAGGACTAACGGCACCCATGCGACGAGCGGTTTGAGCCATACGGTCCAAGGCAGCGCGTAGTTTCGTGGAGCGCCTTCGTAGAAGTATTTGACAGCCTCGTAATCCTGCGGGATCAACCAGGTTCGTATGTAAGGATGGATCAGTTCATTCCACTCGTTTTCTGGGCTGGCGTAGTAGACTGCTCCACTGATAATGGGCAGTAGGTACTCCGTCAGGCCCATTGTTGGTATGGCGCATCCGACTATTCCCATTATATATACAACGGCCAGTTCCTGGCGGTGGAACGCTAGGCGAGGATGGAGCAAACCGAGAAATGTGTGCACGAAGAAAATAAAGACAAAAAAGAGAAAGATAGCTCCTGCGGTGCTGAAATCGAGAGCCATATAAGATCCGCGTAGCACCATGTTGCCGTAGGGAGCTCCTAAGCCGATACAGAAGGCAATCAGGGCACCCGCCAGCAGGGAGCGGAACGTGACGCCCGAGGTGGACGTTTGCAATTCACTCATTGGTCAACCGCAGTGGGAACTCGTTCTTAAAATGTGGCGGGATCTAGTCCCGCATCTGCTGAAGATAAGGCTTGGCCGTTGTCATTTCAACATGGAGGTAAAAACTCACAATGGAGTACCGGAGATTAGGAAGAACAGAATTAAGGTGTAGTTCTGTGGGGTTGGGAACGTGGGCGTTTAACTCATCTGTGTACGGACCTGTGGATAAGGCCGTTGCACTCAAGGCCATCAACGCCGCGCGGGAGGTGGACATCAATTTTTTTGATACAGCTCCGCTTTATGGGACAGGTAAAGAAGACGGTATTGCCGAATCTATACTCGGCAAGGGGCTGCAGAACTGCCGGAAAGAAGTCATTGTTTCGACCAAATTTGGACGCAAGCCGACGGAGGGTAATAAAGCCAATTTCAATGGTCGTTATGCGCGTCAGTCAGTAGAAGAAAGTCTTCAGAGACTAGCTACAGACTATATTGACCTGCTGTTTTTTCACTCGCCTTTTTCGGCACGAGAAATACATGACGACGTGTGGGAGAGCTTAGAACGTTTGAAAAAAGAAGGAAAGGTCCGGTTTATTGGTCATTCGATATCTAAGTTTGAAGATACGCAGGGTATGGCCCGAGCCTGGGCCGAAGAGCGTAAAATTGACGTGATACAGGTCGTCTACAGCCTATTAAACCGCGAAGCCGCAAAGCTGATCGATGATTTGGGCAAATCTGGCATTGGAATTGTTGCTCGCGAATCGTTGGCTAATGGTTTTCTGTCGGGAAGCGTGCGACGCGATAGCACATTTACTCCCGGGACGCTGAATGCGCGCTATAACCGAGAAGAAATTAAGGCGCGGGTTGAACGTGTTGCGGCGCTGTCTTTCCTCGTGCGTGACCCGGTCGAAAACATGGCGCAGGCCGCGCTGCGCTGGGTACTAGACAACCCCTGCGTATCGCTCGTTTTGACGGGGGCAAAAAACGCCACAGAGGTGCTTGATGGTTCCCAGGCGGCGCAGTGGCCGGCCTTTACCCCAGAAGAAATAGATCGATCTGCTCGACTGCATCTCAGTGATTTTCCAGCGGCTTAGAGAGGTAAATGTAATGGGCATACCCAAGATTGGTTTGGTCGGTATGGGAGGATTTGCTCGGACGCATAAACAATACATCCAAGCCGTAGAAGAGGCTGGTATTGGGATTCAGACGGCTCAGGTTGCCATTGCGTCTGATCAAAATTTATTTGCCAAAAATTTAGCAGAATTGAAGAGGCGTGGGGTGCGCATTTTTCCTAGCCTGCGTGAAATGCTGGCTCAGGCCAGAGAAGACCTCGATCTGGTTTGTATTCCCACGGGCATTCCGCTCCATCGGCCCATGGCTATAGCAGCACTCGAAGCCGATTGTAACGTACTGGTCGAGAAACCCTCTGCCGGTTGTATTCAAGACTTGGACGCCATGCTTGCGGCCGAAGAGCGGAGTCGCGGCTTTTGTGCCGTTGGATATCAGCACGCCTATAGCTCCGATTACCTCCGTGTAAAAGAGTTTGTCTGCTCTGGACAGTTGGGTCGAATTCGTCAGGTTCGCTCCTTTGCTTGCTGGCCGCGCGATCCAAACTATTACAACAGAAACGTCTGGGCGGGTAAACTCGCGTTAGGAGACACATGGGTTCTTGACGGCCCCCACAACAATGCCTTGGCACACGCTATTAATATTATGTGTATTATGGGTAGTATGGAACTCGGGCAGGCTCTGCGACCCCGGGCTGTGCAAGCTGAGCTATACCGAGCCAATGCGATTGAAACGGCCGATACGGTCGTTCTGCGTGCTGAGACGGAAGAAGATGTTGATGTTTTTTTTGCTATGAGCCACTGCACAGAGGATAATGTCGATCCTGTGTATATCGTGAGCGGAGACAAGGGCGAAATCGAGCTAGACTATAGCGGATCGGCTCGTGTGCGGCTTCGCGATGGGAGCGAACGAGCGTGGGCTAGTACGGAGTCCAAGCCCCGGGTTTTGCAGAATGTGGTGCAGGCGATCGTTGGTCAGAGCACGCTTTACTGCCCGTTGACCCTTACTCGAGCGCAGACACTTTGTGCCTGTGGCAGCTTTGAATCATCTACGATTCACACGTTGCCTGAGTCAATATGCCGTACGCGAGAAGGGGGAAGACGTACGGTTGATGGGATGTGTGCGCTGATACAACGCGCCTGGAGTGAAGCGAAACTTTTTACTGAAATCGGCGTTGAATGGGCTCGTCCTGGGAAACGTATTGACCTGAGATATTACTCCTATTTCCCTACCTTTCGCAGAGAAATTGGACCTTTAAGTAAGGTGGATGCTTAGGTAATTTGATGGGTTGTAAATAGGTTTACCAAGTAGGGCAGACACCTAACTGTGGATGGGTCTGTTGACTGTTAATGTCGCCTATGCGGATTCCGCTTTCGCCGTAATTTATGACAGCCATGTTAACCCTCCCCATCTTCGATTCCGTTAAATCGACGGTAGTATATAAGAGCTGCTTTCCAGTAACAATTTTCACGGCGAGAAGGTCGAATAGGGCCTCAATGAGCGTGCGGCGTCGCACTCGCATTTCGTTTGATTTATGGCTTTGTGCATGCCGTTTGAGTACCTGTTCCTGTTGGAAGTAGTTGGTGTTGTGCGATTCCGTAAGCACTTCGGCTGTGGTGAGTCCCCAGCCCATTTGTGGGGTCTCCTGTAGAAAGTGTGTTTCTGCGCTCATTTTGAGTGCGGTCTGTTGAATGTTTTCAAAAAATTTTGGGTACAGACGCAGTAGGTTGGTCCCAGTAATATGGAGGAGTTTACCGTCGAAAAAAGCGCGTTGGATGCGCGGAACCATGACCAAAGAGAAGCTCTTTTCTTTGGCATGATTCATAAGGTGACAGATAGCCGGATCACGCATTTTTTTTATCAACTGTTGCTCTAAAAGCAGGCGGTCTTCCGGAATTATCTGAAGGCCTAGATGCTTTTCCAATTGATCCAACCTGATGAGGTGGGGCAACAAACTTAGCCGTTTCTCATCAAGAGAGTTTACTGTTGTTTCCTGCTCGCTCTTGGCCTCTGCAGGGGCTTCCTTCTGCCGCCCTTCTTGCTCCTCTAAGTACTGTAGGGATAACTCTTGTTCAACAGGGAATAGCGCATCGTTTTCTAGATCAGAAGAGGAATTCTCTGTATTAAGGGTCTGCAAGGGTGGTGTATCGACGGGGGAAAGTAAATCTTCATCGCCGGCAGAGAGTGCTTCAGTCGTCTTCTCTCCGCTGTCGTCTTCCTCTTCTTCAAAGACCCAAAGATCTGTTTTACCAGGCGGTTCTCCACTAGACGTTCCACTTGTTTTTTTCTTTTTCTGCTGCTTTTCTCCTTCGTCTATAGTCTTTTCTTTGCGGTCGCCTTGCGTTTGGATAGACCTCGGAGTCTCTTCTTTTGGGGATTCAACAGATGGGGTAAATCCAGGGATTTCCTCTGTGGAATTTTCCTCTGAAAAAGACGAACAGGACTTTGGTGATTTGGGCGATTGCTGGGAGAGTACGCGTCCAGAAAAAGTAGGCGAAGGGGCCGGGGATTCAGTTTCGAATAGGTTGTCTGATAGATCATCCGTAGCCACTCCAAAGAGCGAGCTGTCTCCGCTGAAAAGGATGTCTTCTTGCGCCGCATCTTCATCAGAAATAGGTTCGTGATCTACCAGCAGCGCATCAATTCTATCCGCCATTGGAGCGTCGACGTGAGCGCGGGCGGTGAGTAACGCGCGTTTGGCTAAATTGTCTAAGGACTCGCTGCCTTCTAAAAGGGTCAAGAGTTGTTGACACCATACGCGCATGAGAAACTTTTTTTCTTCGCGCTGGATATCGTGCAGGCGGATGTGGGGTTGAGGCGACGAGGCGTCGTTCATTAAGGAACCAATGTCGGATAAACGCCGGGCCAAAGGCGGCGTTTTGTGCGCCAGTGAGGCAACCCCACTTTTCCGTGAATTGCAATTTTTTGATCCTTCTGAACGGTGTATACGCTGTAGGGGATCTCTGTTCCCTTAGCGTAGGAGGTCGTCGTGCAGGAATTGCAGTTTTGTTCAAACAGATGTTCCTGTAGTGCCTCTCCACATATGATACGATCGTATACATCCTCTGTTGCATTTTTCTGTAGGATCGCGCTGCTGGAAAGAGCCCAAGCTCGGGCATAGGTTGAGAGTCGTTTTTTCGGACTGAGAAGCGTGCAGTTGAGATAGTCAATTTCGCACAGCACCCACTGGGATTTCTTTAAGGGGTCTGCGTAAAACGGCTGGGATTCATACCAGTTAGGCACGCTGCGTCGTTTGTAGAAATATTTATCAAAGCGGAGACGGAGGTTTTCTAACGTACAGGGCACGCGAACTCTTTCTTCGTCTCCTACTTCTCTGTGACGCATCAGAATCAGGGTCGAAGAAAACATCTGTTGAAGCGCTGGTAAATCACAGTCTTTCATCGCGCTTGCTACATCTGTAAGCAGAAAAAGTCTACCAAGAAATTCATCGAGCGCTTTGTTGTATTGATCCGATTCTTGCTGCGAGAATGCGCAGCCGATTATTTTTTCGAGTTGTTCGAGAGTGATGAAGCGGTCCATAAAAATCCACCGTGCTCGCTCTTGATTGGAAAGGTTAGCCAGTTCAGGGGTTGGGCCGCCAAAATTAGCTGGTGTGCGGACGGGCCGTTCCCTTGGTCTGCGCTCATCATCGTGCGTTTTGGCTGGCTCTTGATCGGGGTACGAAGGGCCAGACCTATCTTCGACGACTCGTTGGTCTATAAGCGGTTTGAGGTGTTGCCCCAAATCATAGGCCAGTTGCTCGTCTTCAAGAAGGCCGAATTGCTCATCTTCGAGGTCTATAATGGATTGAGCGAGTTCGTCTCGATTCACTGCCAGTTCACGGTAGAGTTGACGGGGACAGAAATTTGTCATGCGCTTTGCCGCACGTTACGTTATTCGCCTTAACTAATAAAAACAACGCGATAAGTCAAACATATATGACGGGTATTCCACCATGAACTTGGCCGTTAAAAATGCACGATTAAATCCGCGTGGAGTAGACGAGCTGTTGTCGGGATTCCTGAGCAGGATTCACGCTTCCGTAGAATGCACTGAGGTCGTTATTGACCTCAGTGCCCTGCGTTTTATCGACCCTTATGGACTTGTGTCGCTGTGTTTGATGGGGCGATATGCGCGGACCGTCGTGCCGCGAGTCCGTTATCGACTTCCACCAGCCGTGCCGCTGCGAAGCTATTTAGGGCGAGTGCGCTTTGACCAAGCCCTAGATGGAATTGAGCTAGAGGGGCCAGCACTGTTGGTTGACCAAGATCGCGAAAAGGCCGACAGCGAGTCCCTTTTGGAGTTGACCCGAATCCAGGCCCAAGCAGATGTAGAATCGCTGCTCGGACATATCGGTCTGCGTGTGGAGGCCATTCTCGCAGAGGAATTGCTGTATACTGCTGTAGAGATTAATCAGTTCAAAAACGTCATTGCCGAACTCTGTCACAACATACTAGATCACAGCATGAATTGGGGGTATGTGACGGCTCAGCGCTATAACGACCCGAGATTACGGAAAAAGTATGTGGTCATTGGCGTTGGGGATCTCGGAATCGGTATTAAAAAGAGCTTAGCGCAGCGTCACGACGTATCTGACTGGACGCACGGCGCAGCAATAAAAAATTCGCTAAAACAAAACTTTTCGCGCGATGATAACCGCGGTCTAGGGCTGTACATAGTTAATCAAATATGCGATCGGTATAGGGGCAGTTTGCACATGAGAACGGGAGACGCGCGGCTATATATACGGGGTCGAAACCAGTCTGAGCATCTCTCTGTATACTTTCCCGGAACCCAGGTAGCGATCGCTCTTTATCAGCGAGATTCCTAGGATTTTAACGTGTTCGGTCAGGATCATAAACCGCCGAAACCGCCTCGGTTTGAGCCTTTTCTCATGGTGGTTTATGCCGTTTTAATCGCCCTTTTGCTGACGTTCGGCTATGGTGCCTTAATGGTACTCAGTGAGCGAGCAAGTTATTCAATCTATTGACCCTACATGTGGGTGTATGGGCTCTCCTATATTCACTATTTTGTGTGTTGCATCCCTGCAGAAGTTCCTTGACAGGTTGTCCTATACAGCCTAAAATAATTTAATTGAATCTATTTAAGCTGCTCTAAGTGCTAAAACAGTCCTGATTAGGAGCCGCTTAGCCACTCCATTCAGGGAAGGGCCTATGGAAGAAGCGCCAGTGTATTCGGTTAAGGGACGTGAGATACGTCGCGGTGCTCCTTATATCTTTCAAGCGGAGCGGGGCATTTTGAGTGGGCGTGCCAAGGGGGCTGCGCTGCTTGAAGCGCTAATGGCCCATCTTCAGCAGTGTGAAGATCGCACGGTCGTCCCTTTGGATTTTGAACAAATACAGTTTGTCGATGTTTCGTGTGCTGATGAAATGGTTAACAAGTTGCTTCTGCGTCTGCGCAGCGGAGAGTTAAAAGATCGCTTTGTCTTTATCGTCTCGGCAAATACTTCAGTGCGAGAGACGCTTGAAGCGGTGCTACAACTGCGCGACCTAGCTGTGCTGGCTGAAGATGAAGGCGGGCAGGTGCATTTGCTAGGTGCACTCAAGCGGCCTATGAAGGAGGCGCTTGATGTACTGCTCGATCGGAAAAGCGCCACTTCGGCCGAAGTATCAGAACAGATTAACAAAAATGTAAATATTGTCTGCAACCGACTCAACGCCTTACAGCGTCTCGGGTTGGTTTGCCGACTGCGCGACGGTTCCGTCGCGGGAGGGGGACGGCAATACTTCTATGTGTCAATTCTTTAAGCGACAGCTCACTTGGGTTTGCACCCTGTTTTTTTGTGCAGGGTTAGCGGTGGCACAGCAGCTGCGTGAAGGTACGCTGCGCGTGCAAGAAAGCGTGGAAAACGTGCGCGATGCCCCGAACGGACGCAAGTTTGGCACGCTGCTAGAGGGTACCGAGATCGAAGAAATATCTCGGGACGGAAAGTGGGTACGATTTCGGGTTGAAGGATGGATTTGGGGCCCTTCATTGGAGGGGTTTATAGAAGAGAGTCTACGAGAGGAAGTTGCTGTGGCACAGCCCGCTCCCCGCCTGCCTTTACAGGACGCAATGCCTCGTGCAAAACGTCTGGTCAACGAGCAATATGGCACTTTTTACGGTCTGCACATAGACTCAGATTTAAAACTGCTTCGTATCCGGCTTCGGGTCGGTGATATAGGGCAGGAGCGTCTTCGGATACGGCAGCGAGTCGTTATGAAGGCGATATGGGATATGGTTGGTGGCGAGTTGAACGAGCCCATAAGTCGTGTGCGTATTGAGACAAACCGGGCAGATGGCAGCGGTGCAGTTGGGATTATTTATGCCGAGTGTCCCGTAAAGACGTTGGAGGTTGAAGAATTATCCGAGGATGAATGGAGAGACGCCGTGCGTATTTCTGAGGACGGGGGGCAATCGTGGGTAGATATACCCTAATCCATGTAAGTTCCGCGGAGAAAACGCTCGAGCACCGGACGCGGTCGTTTCCGTGCTCAGAGAAAGACTAACCAGGGAGAGGGGGGTGCGATGCTTGACCTATTTGCTGTAAAAAATCAAATCGATGAGATGGTCGCTGATAAAAGTCGCGCGCAGGAAGATTATCGAGAAAAGTTAGAAATGGCCGTGCAAGCGTACCGAGGCTGGCAGAGAAATTGGCAAAAATTAGCCGAAAAGATTGCCTGCTCGCGGACCTCTTGGCTTATGCCAGGACTCGTTGAGGGACTCGAAGTAAAGCCCTCCCATCCGCAGCGGCCTGAAAGAATCAGCATTGCGGCAACGGATGGGTCGCAGATCTTTCCCGATCGGCACGAAATTTCCTCCTGCTTTCTCATTAATATTGGCTACATCCTGCTGCACTACGGCACGGGAGAAAAGCCGCTCATGAGCAGTAAGCCCACCCTATACTATCGCGATGAAGAAATATTTGAAGAGTGGGACGGTCGGCGCGTTTTTGTCAATCGCGAACTGGTGGGGACCAAGCGTGGACTTATGGAGTTTAGCGAACTGGCGGCGCTGTCTCTGGCTGCCCAAGAGGCTGGCCACAGCGTGCTGGCCTGTTCGGACGGCACACTGATTCAGTGGAGTCTAGAGGGGAAACCGCACGACTTTAGAGACTATGTTCTCGGAGAAACTATGCGCGATTTGGATGCGCTCGAAAAAGCGGACCTTCCTGTGTGTGGTTACATAAGCCATCCAGGCAGCCAAGATGTGGTCAATGCATTAAAGCTTGGGCTCTGTCCTGAGGAGGTAGCCGATCGTGATCGCTCTACTTGCCTTCCAGAAAATCAGCTTGGTCTATCGGTTGATGAAAAGAAAAATCTGCAGGGGCAACTGTGGAACGAACGCGTTCCTTGCAGTCCGCTGGATGGTAT
>CAXGPR010000033.1:0-35375 GCA_964011675.1 uncultured bacterium | reverse complement strand
TCGACTTGGCAGGCGCCTTCTTTGCTGCAGCCTTCGACTTGGCAGGCGCCTTCTTCGCTGCAGCCTCCATCACTTCGGCCTCTACTCCTGCCGTTTTATCTCGGCGCGGCAGCTTATTTTGCCTGTGGCACTCGGCAATAACTGCAATCTGCTTGCGCACTTCAGGCAACGTGATTTCCAACTTGCCATCACCCGTCAGCACCTCGTGTAAGTTGGCGTAAATACGCTCCGGACCACTTGAAAAAGAGCGCAGCGTATACCCCACAGCATCTTTGCTCTTTGCCTTTTCATCCTCTAGCGTCCAACGACCTTCTTTCCAAGGAAGCGTCTCACTTGTGTACTTACGATCAACCGACCAGTTCCACATTTTCTGCTTAGGCGCTTTTTTCGGATTAAAGTAGCGCCACTTAAGCTCGGTCGCTCCACCCGATAGACCACCGTAAGTACCGCACACGTTATACATGTCCCCTTGACTGTAGGCCATATAAGCGCTGATGATTATATCGATCTGCGGCGCTTCGCGTTTGGAATCGTACAGCGTAACCGTGCAGTGATCTTCGGCATCCGCCCCAAAGGCATTGTTGCTGTCCATGCGGCAAAACACCTTAGGCGTGCGATTGAAACCGAAGAGTCTAAGCGATTGGTCCAAGCCATGTGGTCCCGTGTTGTAAAGTGAACCACCGAGGTTTTCCTGCCACGTCTGCCAATCCCAACGTCTAGCAAACCCACCCCAAACAGAGCGGATGTAAACAATTTTGCCTAGCACCCCAGAATCGATTACCTCGCACATCTTCTCAAAGAAGGGCTGCGGACGGTTGTTCTGGAAAGGCGCTAAAACGCGATTGTTACGCTTGGCTGCAGCGACCATGCGATCAAATTCCTGCAGATTTTTGGCCATCGGCTTCTCGCATAGGACGTGTGCACCCGCATTGAGCGCAGCTATAGTAGCCGGGGTATGCAGTGGCGAAGGCAGCGCGTTGACAAAGAGGTCAAACTCACCTGCCTCAATCATCGTCGTCCAATCTTTGTATGTCCGCGCACCAAATTGGTTGCGTGCATCTTTGCGGCGCTCTGGTATCTGGTCTGCCACGGCGACAATCTGATAACGCCCGTAATCTTTTTCCAGATGGCGTGCATGAATACTATAGCCGCTGCGGCCCTGACCGCCGATGGCCACGCGGATGATGCCATTTTCCATAGTGGAACTGTCCTTGAGTCGATGTTTCCAAAAGTTCTCGCCCCCTAAGATGGCAAAGATGGTCAACAGCAGCAAATGGACAGCATTTTACGGGCTTTTATAAAGGTCAAATAAACCGGCTAGCACGCTGGGCAACGCAGTACGTACGTGCTATTCGAGCGGGATCTCACAGCAAAGAAACTGTTCGCCGCGCTCAACGCAACGGCTCAGCCACTCTCTTTGAGGCCCAACCAGGCCCGAAGGAGCAGAGCAGCGCACATCGATGGGAAAAGCATTGTCTAACGTTGCAATATACACCGATGCTACGCGGGCGCGCATGCGCAGGTTAGATTCGTAGAACTGCCAGTTGACTTCCGACCACGGATCGCTGCTACGACCGCCATTGACCGCGTGAAAGACAACGCGTGCACCCAACTGCTTCAGTTTGTTAGTTAAGTGGGAATCTGGCATAAGCGTGCAGCAGGGATTAGCCCACAGGTCGTTGCAGATCAGCCCGCCCACGCATACGCCGTTTATCTGCTACGTGTGCAGTGACGCAACTGCATAGAGTGTTCTATCTCACCGCGTGAAGGGGTTTCTAACGTGCCGCAGCACAGCGTCTTTCTGTAGAAACCAAGGTATGAACCGCTGCTATCGTAAAAAAGAATCTGGTTGTAACAGCTGGCATTTTCTTCGACAAAAAAAGTATTTAACGCCAGCGCAACGCGCATTATGCATTCCCCCCAAAGGCGCGCGCATAAACGCGCGTTCGCTCATTGAGCACCCCGTAGAAAGCGCGCGTCTCTGGATCTTTGTTATCTCTCCACAGCGTCGCTGGAATCCCCGAATCGTTAGCCAACGGCGGGCGATCGCGATGTCCGTAGTAGATCTGCGCCGTGCGGCGCTCAACTCCTGTAGGCCGCGTAGTGGCCGTATGCAGCACAGCGACGTTGAAGAGCGCACAGGTGCCGGCCGGGCCATGCAGATCATACACCCCACCCCGCTCTATCTGTTGGTCGTGGTTGTCCAGCACAGGATCGTCGAGCGATTCAGGAGAAATAGAAAAACAGTGCGTGTTCTCATCCACATCGGCGAAATAGGTGATCAGCTGGATATAGTCCATACGCAACGGATGTTCCATCCAATGCGGTTTATCACGGTGCCAGCCCTGATGGAACGCACCTTCGTACTCGCCCATAGAGCGGAGCCCAATCTCGCCAAAGCACAGCGCCCCACCCATGAGCTCTTCTATAATTGGAAAAATGCGCGGGTGGCGTATCAGCTCGTCAAACTGCGGCGTCGTCAGCAGAGCGTCGTAATTAGCGCGCTGGTGATGGCCGTATGAGTGCCAGAAGTAAGAGTAAGTCTGACGATCTGCGTTAAATAAACCGTCGAAATAGACCACCTCCTCATCCGTTAACAGCTTGCCGAGGTTGACAAAGCCATTGTCACGAAAAAACTGTTTCTGCTCTGCGTTCATGAGATCTCAGTTGGAAAAGGGGAAGGTGCCAGCATATCCGAGCGTATCGAGCGTGAATTGAGGATTGCTGACAAAACTAATACCAGGAAACATGGGATTCTGCTGGTAGTGTAAAACGACGTTGGCACGCGGACACCCCTCGGGATCTTCACCCACCTTAGCGCCCTGATGCGGCACGTGGCTGTAAAAAAGGACGACGTCGCCCGCCTGAGGATGCAGATCGACGTGTTCCTGACTGTCACACCATGTTTGAAAGGGATTGCTGCGATCGTCGGTGTAGCCCATATGCTGGATCATTCCGTCAGGGATCGGCTGCTTAAAGTAGTCCTTGAGAAAGGTCAGGCGGCCGCGCTCAGGCGGATTATTCGTCAGGTAGAAAGTCGTGTTCATGCACAAACCGACCAGCGGCTGATCGCCCTCCGCCTTTTCTTGCTGATAGTGGTAGTCGTAAAAATCCATATGCCATTCCTGCTTGTAGGCACGCGGGTTGACGTGGGCACGCAACGAGCGCAACTGGCACTGCCGACCTAAGACAGCTTTTAAGTGAGACGCTACCGATTCGTGGCCGATTAGTTCACCAGCTAAATCGGGCTGTAAAGCCAAGAGCTTTTCAAAGGCCACGTTGCCGACGCTATTGTCAATTTCATATTCGCCCCGCTCGTACATACCGTAGAGCACGTTCTGCCATTGGGCCACCTTATCAGCAGAGAGCGCCCCTTTGACAAGCAGAAAACCTTGCTCGTTCAGATGGCGCAAATCTTCGGAAAAGTCGACTGGAGTCTGCATGAGCATCCCCTCTCTTTAAGATAGTTGGACTGGCACGAACTCGAAAAAAATACGACGGCAATAATGGCTCTACAAATGTAAGAGAGCCGAAAACAACAAACGCTGGTATCTTTGCCGAATCATAGATACCACCACCCTATGTCGATTTCCTGGCGCTGCGATGCCGCCATTGTTCGTGCGTCATGTCACCAACCAATATATGGGTATTATCGGGCGGACGTTCGGCCGAATGGAGGCTCTGGGCCCGTACCGCCTGGCGCTGATTTTCTGGCTGCAGCACGTCTTCAACCCCTTCCGTTAAGTGTCGATACAGCAGCTGTAAATCTGTAGAAAATCTTTCGTACACCTCGCGCGGAACGTAGGTGCGCAGGGCGTGCCCACCAGAGTGCAAATTGCAAAACTCATTCCCAGATAGCCACCACGGCGCATAGCGGCACACCACCGCCGTTCGTTCGTGCTCACTCTGATTGAGCGCCGTAGAATGCCACACGCGCGTATCCTGTAAGTATACCGAGCCGGCCGGCGCCGAAATCTGCAGTTCGCCCGGAATGGCCTTCGACTGATCTATGCCATCATCGGGGCCGCGCGGGTTGCGCGGGTCTTTGTGTGAGCCCGGCACAACCCACGTTCCCCCATTGTGCGGAGTTATGTCTTCGGGGCCGAGATACCAGATGGTAGACAGTGCCATGCATATATCGGGAAACGGCTGTGCGACGGCACCACAGTGCTTCCACGGATGCGCCTCGCTTGGTCCATAAGCCGTCAGATCGTGCGGCCAATCGGAGTGCCATCCCCGCCGCTGACGCTGTTCGTTGGTAATGGGTCGCTCGGCCGGTCGCGACGATTTGTTGACCTCTGTCTGCATGATCCGCACGTGTGGATCGAGCATCGCTCTAGCCACTTTCAGAACGCGCTCTTCGGCCAGGTGCTGGGCGAATACTTCACAGCGCGCAACGTCGCAGATCTCGGCTATCGGCGGAGCCGGAGGGCGAACGGGAGCGTCACCTAGTTCGAACTTGGGGTCACTTTCTTGCACATACGCGATGCGCACTTGGCGTTCCTTCGCTCGATCCTCTTGAAGCAGGACGCGCCCATCGAGTACGCTCTGGCGCGCCGCTTCAACTTGACCTTGGGGAATAACGCGATCGATGACGCAAAAGCCCTGTAGACGCAACGACTGTATGTAACCTTCAATTTCTGCATCACCACCGCTGGGTATACCCGTAGAAATAGAGTAGGGCATGCAGGGACGGGGGTCTAACTCTTTTTCACCTGACATGATGCAATTGTTCCTCCTTCAACCTCACCTGAGTTTTCTATTGTGCGATAGAGCGGATAGGCAGCCTGCCGTAATCTATTCGCAAATAGACATAGGATGCAAGTAGAAGCTATCTGATACTCACAACAAAGACCCGCGGCCATTACAATGCATGGCCGCGGGTCTTTGTTGTGTCGTGCAAAAAGTGGAAATCGCTCAGCACCCACACCGCACGCGAGTGTGCTGAGGACTACACCTCTCTTTTTGAAGTGGTGCCGAAGGTGGGACTCGAACCCACACGCCCGTGAAGACACTGGATTTTGAATCCAGCGCGTCTACCAATTCCGCCACTTCGGCACTCGTTTTTGGCCAATTAACATAAGCCGCTACCGCCCTTGTGTAAAGGGACTAATGCTCCTCGCTACGCACCGCTTTCGGCGGCCCGAGAATCTCCGAATAGACGATCGCTTCACGTGCTTTTCTCGCGTCTATATTCCAGCGACCCGCACGTCGAACAGCTTTTGCATAGCCATCCGTTGACACTTTGGCTGAAGCGTGGACTTGCGTCTGTGAGGATGATGTCGGTTCGGGTGCCGTCTCTTGCTCCATCACCTGCATGGCTTCAGGCTCGTCCCCTTTTTCACCAAGGCGCTGCAGATCGCCGAAGCGGCGCGTCAGGTCTTCATCTTCGAAGGGATCTCTGCCGCCACCAAAAGGCCAACCCACGGTGACTTCTTCTTCCTCTTGCTTTTGCTCTTGCTGTTTCTCAGCCTCTGCTTGTCGCGCGTTTTCTAATTCGCGCTTTCGCTTACGGCGCTCCAGCAGAGAGGAAACAATGCTGAAGAGCATGAAGAGGACAAATAACAGGAGCTCCATTAGTTATCGTCCTGCGTCTTCTCATCCTCCGGTCCGCTATCCGAAATAGAGTCGCGCATATCCGTATCGGCCTCAATGTTGCGCATACGATAGTAGTCCATGATACCCAAATTTCCGCTGCGGAAAGCTTCGGACATTGCACGCGGCACTTCGGCTTCGGCCTCCTTTACGCGAGACTCCATTTCGACTACTTGAGCCGTCATTTCTTGCTCGCGCGCGCGCGCCATAGCACGGCGCTCTTCGGCCTTGGCCCGTGCAATCTGGAGATCGGCTTCAGCTTGATCTGTCTGTAACTTGGCGCCGATATTTTCTCCCACATCAACGTCGGCAATATCAATCGAGAGAATCTCAAAGGCTGTCCCTGAATCAAGACCCTTCTCGAGCACACGCTTAGAGATTCCATCGGGATTCTCCAACACACCTTTGTGCGTATCAGACGAACCAATTGTTGTGACAATGCCCTCACCAACGCGGGCGACGATCGTTTCTTCGCCCGCACCACCTACAAGGCGATCTATGTTCGCGCGCACTGTAACGCGACAAGTCGCTTTCACCTGAATACCATCTTTAGCAATAGCGGCAATGAGCGGCGTATTAATTACTTTGGGATTGACGCTCATCTTAACTGCTTCAAGCACATCGCGACCAGCTAAGTCAATGCTGGCAGCACGCTCAAAGGTGAGGTCAATATTAGCCTTGTCGGCAGAGATTAACGCCAGAGTCACCGCGTTGACGTTGCCACCAGCCAGAAAGTGCGCTTCCATACGGTCTAACTCAATTGCCAAACCAGCTTTAGTTGCGCTAATTTTGGGCGTGATGATCTGACGCGGTGGAACCTTGCGCAGACGCATACCCACCAAGTCTTTGAAGATAGCAACCTTTACACCTGCGAAATAGGCTGAGATCCACAGCCCAATGGGAATAAAATACGTGAACAACGCCAAAAACATTACAATGGCGAAGAGCACGACGATAAGAAAGAATAATTCTCCCATAACACGCTCCCTTATGAGGAGTTAAGTGGTTTTAAACTTATTCAGAAATTTCGATGGCCTCGTGCACGATCACTTTATTACCGGCTACGCGCACTACTTCTACGGCCGTACCGCATTCGACGAACCCACCCTCTGTGACGACATCAACCGCGCGTTCGCCCAATTTTGCACGTCCCGCCGGTCGCAGTGGCGTCAGTGCCGTACCGAGCTGACCAAGTAGTTCATCTCGTCCCGGCAAAACCGAATCATAGCCACCTTCGCGGGACGCTGCGCTGTCTAGCACAAGACGTTGCCACGCGCGCGTTCTGAGCACGACTCGGACCAATATTGCCGTGCCCAATAGGCCAATGGCAGCTACAACAACCGCAGACCATAAACCTATTTTCACATAAGCGAAATAAATACCAGCCAAGGTAGATAAAAAACCAACAACGCCGAATATGTTGAAGCCAGGAATGACGAAGACTTCAATTAGCATCAACAGAAAGCCCACAACGAGTAAGGCTAGTGCGTATCCCCAGTTGGCTGCGTTGCCATCCATCAGCGATTCAAACATGTGTAGTCCTATGGTGAGCGGCGAACTACAACGCGATTGCCACTCACCTCAACGACCTCAACAGCCTGGCCTACAGCGACAAACTCGCCGTCAGTAACGACGTCTGTGCGACGCCCATCAATCAGGGCGATGCCAGCTGGGCGCAGTTCACTGACTGTGACGCCTTCTTTTCCTAACAGCTCATTCTCTGCACGAGAAGAAGATACGTAACCCTCAGATGCACGCGTCTCCGTCTCTAACACAAGCCGGTTGAAGGAGGCCATACGAGGTAACGAGCGCAGCATTACGAGCGAAAGTACAAATGCGCCGACCATCGAAGCCGATAGCCGTACGATAACTGCGGCAATCTCATCTACATTCCACAGCTGGAAATCACCCAGTTGGGTAACCACTAAGCTACCGAGCATCAACCCCACTCCTGCTAAGCCCGCTATGCCGAAACCAGGTATGACGATCACCTCAACAAGGAGCAACCCCAAGCCGACGGCAAAAATCGCCAACTCCTGCCACTCTGCTAATTTGACGACCAGATGGCTGCCAAAAAAGATGCCAAGCGCAACCAGCGCCAGCGTACCACCTAAGCCCCAACCCGGCGTTCGCACCTCAGCAATTAGACCAAACATCGCAACAGCGAGGAGAATAGATGTGACGGCTGGATGCGTCAGTAGACGCACTACGTGCTCAGCCCAGTTAAGCTCAATGGGGACGATCTCCGCTTCGCCCAAATCATAAATGCTCAACACATCGCGCAGCGACTCAGCTGTCTCATCGGCCATTTCGTAGTTGAGCGACTGCTCGGTCGTGAGTGTTGCAGGACGCCCGGCTTCGGCACTCAAACCGGGAATGTCCACGCGCTCGTCCACCATCGCTTCAGCAATTTTTGCGTCACGCCCTGTACTTTCTGCCGTGGCACGCATCTCCGCGCGCATGTAAGACGTGACCTTGTCACTTGCCTTAGTGCCTGAACCATCAACCGGCGTCGTAGCACCCATCGTCCCAGCCTGAGCCATAACGATTTTGTCGCATGCCAGTGAAATAAGAGCCCCGGCAGAGATGGCGCGTTTATTTATGAAAGCAATGGTCAGCGCCTCACTGTCCAAGATCGCATCGCGAATCACGGTGGCCGCGTCAACGCGACCACCGAAGGTATCGATTTCGAATACAATGGCATCGACCTCGTTGGCTTCGGCATCTTCTATGACGCGTTCGACAAAGGCAGACACGCCCGGATCTATCATCCCCTCTAGCTTCATGTCGACGTGATATACCGTCTGGGCGAGCGCCTCAGTTTGATGCAAGACGAGATGGCACAGCAGTGCAATGAGTGAAGTCAATGTGCGCATAATGTGATTCCGTTACGTTATAGTGGACTAGATTGTACGTTAATTCTGATCAGATTGTCAACTTAGCCGCGTTGACGCTCAAAAGGGTGCGTACTATCTTCTGGCGGCACCGTGGAATAAGCACTTCACAAAAAGATAGGACATCTATGCCCGACAAACTAGATTTGCTCATTAGAAGCGGTCACGTCATCGATCCAGCGAACGAGGTAGACGGCGTTCGCGACATTGGTATAAAACACGGCCGCGTCGCCCGCGTCGAAGAAAATATACCCACAGAAGAGGCTCACAAAACCATTGATGCGAGCAATCTAGTCGTTACGCCCGGGCTAATCGATATTCACGTGCATGCCTACCACACTCGACCGACTGAAGTAAGTATGGTCGGCTCCCTCAACGCCGATGCACACTTCCTTAAAGAAGGCGTTACAACGTGCGCCGATACGGGAACAGCGGGCGCCGATGAGATGGATCACTTTCGCGAGACAGTAATCGACAAGGCCAAAACGCGCATCCTCGCCTACGTTAACATAGCAGCTCCGGGCATGAACAGCTCCGAGCAGGTCATATCCAATTTTGACGCCCAGCGGGCGGCCGAGGCCGCTTCCGCGCACGACGAAGTCGTAGTTGGGATTAAGACCGCTCACTACTGGACCAGCGAACCATTTGATGTCGAGCACCCGCCTTGGGAATCTGTAGATAAAGCAGTGGAAGCCGGCGAGCTGTGCAAAATGCCCGTCATGGTCGATTTTTGGCCGCGACCGCCCGAACGGTCCTATGACGATCTCATTCTAAAGCACCTGCGTCCAGGCGATATTCACACGCACGTATTCGCACGTCAGTTTCCTGTAGTCGACGAAAACGGCAACGTGTACGAATACATGCGCGAGGCTCGTACACGCGGCATACACTTTGATCTGGGCCACGGCGCTGCCAGCTTTTGGTATCGGAACGCCGTGCCGGCCATGCAGGACAAATTCCCCCCTGATTCGATCAGCACCGATCTGCACATGGGAAACGTCAACGGCCACGTGCACAGCATGCTCGACACAATGTCTAAGTGCGTGGCGATGGGTATGCCTCTGCAGGAAGTCATCTATCGCTCAACCGTCACACCGGCGCGCGCGCTGAGACGGCCTCAGTTGGGCAGCCTGAGCATCGGAGCAGAAGCGGACGTCGCCATTTTAGGCGTCCTGCAGGGCAATTTTTGCTATCGCGACTGCGGCTGGGGCGTGCTGGAAAGCGACTACCGCTTGGAATGTGCTCTCACATTGCGCGCGGGACAGGTCGTCTGGGATCGCCACGGATTGACGTGCCCACACTTTACGCAAGCACCGGCAGATTCAGGCTATTGGGATCTCACTGAAACACCGGTTCCGGTCCCACGCTTGTGGCGGGCTGACGACGAATGAACAAAGCACTTGTCCTGCCGCTGTCTTTGATAGTCTACGGTGCACTGACGCTCTATGCACCGAGCCAGCTAGCGATGTTCAGCAGCGGCGAGGAAAACATTTTGCGGCATGCCCGTGAGCCGCTACAAGCGTTTTTTCAGAGCGGCGCGCACAGCCCGCTGTATGCGCTGCTGCTCAAAGCAGCTCCGCAAAGAGGAACCGTCGGTCCACACTGGGCAGGGCTGCTGTGCGGTTTGGCTGGAATTGCAGCAGCAGCGCGCATGCTTCGCAGCTTGGCCGGTGCCCATGCCGCACCCGGAGCCCTTCTCTTGCTGGCCGCTTCTCCCCTCCTCATATCCCAAACCCGCACACTTTCCCCAGCTCCAACCGTACTCCTATTGGTCACTTTGAGCTACGCACTGTTTTGGACGTATCTACGAGGCGGACAGCTCGGTCTCCTAGCCAGTTGGGCAGTCGTTTCGATTCTTGCATTTAGCGCCCAAGCCGGCTTGATATACCTGCCCATCACGCAGGCTCTAATCGCACTGGCCTACCGGACGCGTTACCCGCAGCACCAAGGTTTCTACTGGCCTGCCTTGGCTGCTGTCACTGGGCTTTGGATCGTTCTATTCTGGCAGCCGTTAAACCGCGATTGGACCGTCTACCTTGCTGGTGTTACCCCCAAACAGAGCGCGTTTGCTCTGGATGCCTTCGCTGCACTCTCTACTGGCGTTTCTGGGATAGAGGCCATAGCGGGCGCTGGACTCTTTGCCCTGCTGCTATTTTCCGGTCTGCGTGCCTGCGCCGACTGGCGTAAAGATGCGCGGCGCGGTCTGCTCGTGGGGAGCCTGTGCGCTCCTTATTTGCTGTATGCCCTATCGCTTGGCAACAGCGCCCTGTTGGTTGGCGCACTCCCTTCGCTGTGTGGCCTGTGCGCCATGGGATTGCGTCTCTATCCTCGCTGGGCCCGCCAAGGGATATGGGCGGTTCTACTACTGACTTACTGTTGGAGCTACTGGCATTTATACACATAGCGAATTTTTATCGCCATAAAAACCTGATTTATATACACTATGACTATAGTAATGACTATAGTCTTTAATTTTAGGATCTGCGCGTAATGAAAACCGTTTCGAAAAGCTACTTAAAAGCCCACATGCTGCGTCTCTTCCGCGAGGTTGAACGTAGCGGGGAAGCACTCGTAGTCACCAACAACAAAACCCCCGTACTTCAGGTCGTGCCCGTCGATTCAGAGCAGACCGTAACCGACACTTTCGCAGGCCTTACCGGTCAGGTCACCTACGGCCGCCCGATTGACGAACCAACCTCGGCCTGACGAACAAATGGCTTGAAATACGCCCATTTTTCCCGTTTCTTTCTAGGCGCGATTGTCTTAACCCACCAACGTGGAGATACACTTTGACTTTTATCGACTGGTTAGTCCTCGTGCTGCTGATAGGCTTCATAACTGCTGTTGCGCTGAGCACGAAAAAATACATGCAGAGCGTAGCCGATTTTCTCTCTGCTAGCCGATGTGCAGGCAAATACCTGCTCGGAGTGGCCGATGGGATGTCAGGCCTGGGAGCCATCAGCATCGTCGCCGTTTTCGAGATGACCTATAAAGCAGGCTTTACCGCTTCGTGGTGGAAGCTCATGCTGCTGCCGATCGGCGTGATAATCGCGTCGACAGGATGGGTGCAATACCGTTTTCGCCAGACGCGAGCCATGACTCTGGCCCAATTTTTTGAGATTCGCTACAACCGTTCGTTTCGCGTCTACGCCGGCATCGTAGGCTACGCATCGGGATTGATAAACTTCGCCCTCTTTCCGGCCGTAGGAGGGCGTTTTTTTCAATACTATTGCGGCTTTCCCCAGTGGCCCGTCACCGTATTGGGTACAGAGATCGACTTAACCTATGCCCTCATTATGATGGGACTGCTCGGCATCTCTATCTGGTTCACCTTTATGGGCGGACAAATCGCAGTTATGGTAACAGACTTCATACAGGGGATGTTCGTGAACATCGTCTTTGTCCTGCTCGGCATCTACATGCTGTTTTTCCTTTTTGACTGGGATACGGTCATAGCCGCGGCCATTCAATACGCACCTAGTGACGCTTCGTTAATCAATCCAGCCAAAACCAGCGGCACTGACAATTTCGGTCCTGACTACTTCCTGATTTCTGCCTTTTCCTCTTTCTACTGTTACATGGCTTGGCAAGGCAGTCAGGGCTACTTCAGCTCGGCGCGTTCTCCGCACGACGCGCGCATGGGACGAGTCATCGGCCAGCTGCGCAACATCACCCAAACGCTGCCGCTAGCTCTACTGCCCGTCTGCGCCTTCGCTTTTTTACACCATCCCGACTGGTCAACACAGGCCCAGGCAGCGCACGATACGCTAGCCGGCATCGACAGCGAGCAGATTCGCTCACAACTTACTGTAACGGTAGCGAGCGCACATTTCCTACCGCCCGGCATCATGGGCCTTTTCGCCGCTGTTATGCTGGCCGCTTTTATCTCAACACACGACACCTATCTCCATTCTTGGGGGTCTATTTTTATCCAGGATGTCATCATGCCACTGCGCCAGACTTTTGTCGGCGATAAGGTCATGTCCCCGCAAAACCACGTGTTGCTGCTGAAAGCGTCCATATTCGGCGTCTGCCTGTTTATTTTCTTTTTTAGCCTGCTTTTTGGTCAGCAGCAGGACATCCTCATGTTTTTTGCACTAACTGGTACGATTTATTTAGGATGGGCCGGTTCGGCCATCATTGGCGGACTCTACTGGAAACGCGCTAGCTCTGCAGGCGCCTGGTCTGCCAGCGTCGTCGGCGTACTCCTAGCCATTGCTGGCTGGTACGTGACCTATGAATGGGCATCCAGTCAACAGCTGATCGTCCAGCTTTTCCCTGCTGATTGGGCAGCCCAAATGTCCGAATGGGAAGAGTTCCCCATCAACGCCCAGCACCTCTTCTTTTGGACCATGTTGGCCACGCTGATCATATTTGTCGTCGTATCTTTATTCAGTCGCGAGACGTTCGACATGGACCAGCTTCTACACCGCGGGGACTACGCCGTTGAAGAGGACGGCACAGCAATGGAAAGCGAAAAGGAAAAAGCCCCGAACCGAGCTCTGAGTATTTTCAAGATGGGTCCCGAGTTTGCCCGAGACGACAAGCTGCTATTCATAGGTTCCTATGCCTATATATTCCTCTTTTTTGCAGTATTTCTAGTGGGCACGGTCTACATGCTTAGCACCGATGTATCCGATCAGGCTTGGGGCGGTTTCTGGTGGTATTTCTGCGTTATCATCCTGCTCATGACGACTGCGGTAACCGCGGTCGTGCTGGTCGGCGGCATAAGAAACCTCAAAGAGCTCTATGAGATGCTACAAAACGTAAAACGCAACGCACACGACGACGGCACAGTAGTCGGCAGCCGTAGCTTGGTTGACGTGCAAGAAGCGGACGAGGCCTCTTCGGAAGGCGCCTCAGGCCGTTCATCGCATTGATTGATGACGGTTTCTTCAATCATCGCTCTCGACACGGCCGCTCTCGTTTATTGGAGTCTCGATCCCGATCGTCTTTCGGCAGCAGCAGCAGACGCGTTGGCTGCCGCCGAACAAAAAATTGTTAGCTCTATTTCTCTTTGGGAATTGGGACAGAAAATCAAACGACGCGAACTGAGCCTGCCGCTACGCCTTAACGACTACGTGGATCGGCTGCAGCACGTCGGCGACCTGCGCATCGTAGCGGTTGACGAACAATGCTGGTTGCGAAGTCTAGTGCTCGATTGGGATCATAGCGATATGGCCGACCGCACGATTGTCGCCATGGCCATGCTGCACGCCTGCGATCTCGTTAGCTCAGACGAACGCCTGCGCACTTTTTACTCAAGAGCCATCTGGTGACGGCTTCTATCGGCCGTGGACCATTCAATCAGGCCTCTTCTGAATCCTATAGCTATGTCTGATAAAACCCCGCCCCCTTCGCCCATAGCGCAGCTGCGCACCCTACTTCCTCAGTGTATGCAGCATGACGCTCTACACATAGAGCGCAAATTGCGACAGAAAAGACGGCTGCATACCAACCAACTGCAGCGACTCGTCAAGCGCGCACGCACATCGAGTGACCTGTTGGAGAAACGCCGTGCCCACATACCGAAGCCTCACTATCCACCCTCTTTGCCGATTGCCGATAGGCGAGCAGAAATCCTCCAAGCTATTCGCGACAATCCCGTCGTCATTATTGCTGGGGAAACCGGCTCAGGTAAAACTACTCAGCTGCCCAAAATGTGCCTTGAGGCGGGTTGTGGTCTGCGCGGCAAGATCGCCGTTACGCAGCCTCGACGCGTTGCTGCCCTCTCCATTGCACACCGCATCGCAGAAGAACTAGAGCTCGAATATGGTCGCCACATAGGCTGCAAAATACGCTTCCGCGATCAAACTTCACCGGAAACCTTCATAAAGGTGATGACAGATGGAATGCTGCTTTCTGAAACGCAAAGCGATCGCGATCTGAGCGAATACGATGCCATCGTCGTGGATGAGGCACACGAACGCAGCCTAAACATAGATTTTCTCATCGGCTATCTGCGCCTGCTGCGCCAACGTCGCCCCGAATTAAAGATTGTCATCACCTCAGCAACGATTGACACAGAGACTTTTTCCAAGGCTTTTGACGACGCGCCTATCATCGAAGTTTCTGGGCGCATGTATCCCGTAGAAGTTCGCTACAAGCCGCTAGACGAGGGGCGACAGGACAGCGGCGACTGCACGTATATTGACGCAGCGACGGACGCCGTTGACGAATTGCTGCGCGCGTCGCACCAGGGAGACATACTCGTATTTATGCCTTCCGAACGCGACATTCACGAGACGCGCGACCAGATCGAACGCCGCCACTACCCACAGACTGAGATCCTGCCGCTCTTTGGTCGCCTCTCCACGGCAGAGCAACAGCGAGTCTTTGCTCAAAAAGATCAACGACGCGTGGTGATCGCCACCAACATTGCAGAAACTTCGCTGACAATTCCCAATATTCGCTATGTTGTCGACACAGGACTGGCGCGTGTCAGCCGCTATAACCCACGCACTCACACCCAGCGTCTGCCGATTGAAGCCATCGCACAGAGCAGTGCAGAGCAGCGCAAAGGTCGATGCGGACGCGTAGCTGATGGGACCTGTATACGTCTCTATGATGAAAAAGATTTTCTTACACGACCCGAATTCGCTCAACCAGAGATTCAACGAGCTAACCTAGCCGAAGTCATCCTGCGCATGATCGATTTAAATCTCGGCGATATAGAGCGTTTTCCCTTTATAGACCCTCCACAAAAGGGAGCTATTGCCGGTGGCTTTCAGCTCTTACACGCACTCGGTGCCATAGACAACAATAAACAACTCACTGACCGCGGACGCGACATGGCGCGCCTGCCGATTGATCCCACGGTCTCGCGAATGATCTTACAGGCCCGCGACGAGCATGCCCTGAGCGAAGTGCTTATCATCGCAGCGGCAATCAGCGTCCAAGACCCGCGCGAACGGCCACTAGAAGAACAGGAAGCAGCCGATCAAATGCACCGGCAATTCCGCGACGAACGCTCTGATTTTATCGCTTATTTGAATATTTGGAACGCTTATCACAAACAGATGGAAAAAGCTTCACAGAACCAAATGCGCAAATTCTGCAAAGCGCGCTATCTGTCCTACGTTCGCATGCGTGAATGGCGCGACATTCATGCCCAGCTCCATCAGACACTTAAAGAAATAGGACGTTTTTTATTTAACACCGAGCCCGCCGAATACGACGCCATCCACCGCGCTGTCCTGACAGGGCTACTAGGCAATGTCGCTCAGAAAAAAGAGGGTAACTTATACCGGGCAACGCGCAACCGCGACATCATGATCTTTCCCGGCTCAGGACTTTTCCAACGCCAGCAAAGAGAAGCAGAAAATACAGAGAAGGAGGGGCGTGCTCCAGCATGGCTCGTAGCGGTAGAAATCATCGAAACCTCGCGCCTATTTGCCCGCACTGTCGCGCGTATCCACCCCGAGTGGCTCGCCGATTTAGGAAGCCATTTATGCCGTGTATCGTATGATCAGCCCTATTGGAATGCGCGATCTGGCAGAGTATTAATTCGCGAAAAGCATGTGCTATACGGTTTGGAAGTCCTTAGCCGACGCGTGGGCTACGGTCGCATCAACCCTCGAGAAGCAACGGAAATTTTCATTCGTGAAGCACTTGTCCCAGCTGATACAGGCACGCCTCACGCGACCTTGGAGAACAACCGACGCCTGTGCGACAAGCTCGAAACGTGGCAGACGCGTGCGCACCGCTTAGGCTCCATCGACGTAGAAGAAGCAGCCTATCGTTTTTACGCAGAGCGTCTAGAGAGCGTTTCCTCGCTGCATGACCTCAATCGCCTCCTGCGCAACCGCGGCAGCGATTTTCTACAAATGAGCGAAGAAGATATACTGGGCAGAGACGACGGGGTATTTGATCAGCATGCCTTTCCTGACGCGCTCGACATGGACGGACAGGCACTGCCGTTAAGCTATGCCTACAGGCCAGGTGAGTCAGAAGACGGCATCACGGTTAAGGTGCCCTACAAGCTAGCGCACGCCTTAGATGAAGAAGTGCTCGAGTGGCTCATTCCAGGCCTGTTACAGGAAAAGATTACTGCCCTACTTCGCGCACTGCCCAAGCGGATCCGAAAACAGCTAGTTCCTATTCCCGAAAAGGCGCGCACAATTGCATCCCACCTCAAACGAACCCATCCAACATTTGTAGAATCACTTCATGAATTTGTGCGCACGACGTACTGCATAGACGTACAACTAGCCGATTGGGAGACCGAAGATGTGCCTGACTACCTGCGCATGCGCGTTGAGATACAGAGCAGAAACGACGCGACGATTGCTTCAGGTCGCGATCTAGTTTCCATCAAAAATGAGCTGGACCAACGCGAAACACCGGCCGAAATTGATGCTTGGAAAAAAGCAGCTAGCGCTTGGGAGCGACGCGGTCTTACTCAGTGGGACTTCGGCGACCTACCCGAGCGTGTTGAAGTAGCCCAAGTAGGTGGCATACCTGTTTATGGCTACCCCGGCCTAGCACGCGAAGAAGACGGACGCGCCGTCGCGCTGCGCCTCTACAAAAAACGCGAAGAGGCTGAACGGGATTCACGTGAGGGATTAGCCTGCCTTTGCGAAATTCATTTGGGCGATGAGACCGCGTGGCTTCAGCGGGAACTGAAGGGACTCAACGCATTCAAGGACCTCTATCAGTCTATTGCTTCACCGCAGGAGATGCGCGAACGCGCCTACTCTCATCTGGAGCACTATCTTTTTTATCGTCCGCGGCCTCTACCTCTGTGTGAAACCGACTTCATCTCTCTTTTAAAACGCGCACGAAGCACCGTTCGCGGCCTGTCGGAACGTTTTTTATCCCTATTCAAAGAGCTATTTAAGCAGCGTCAAGACCTGCGTTTATCCGGTATTCGCTTCGCCCATATGACAACAGAACTCGACCGTTTGCTGCCCGGCGACTTTCTTCTACACACACCCTATGAACAGCTTGCACAGCTGAGTCGATACCTCAAAGCTCTGCAGCTGCGAGCTGAGCGCGCACAGCTAGACCCCGGCAAAGAGCAGCAACGGGCTGCGCTGATCATACCCTATCAAAGCAAACTTGATGCGCTGTGGCAGGAGAAAGACACCAGCATAGAACGGCGGGCTTTAGTAGACGAGTATCGTTGGATGATTGAAGAATATCGTGTATCCATCTTCGCACAAGAACTGGGAACCGCCCATCCCATTTCTCCCAAGCGATTAGATAAAAAGCTCGAGCAGATTGAGCGGACTCCATGATCAAGACCATCATCTTCGATTTGTGCGATACTATAGTAGAAACAGCCGGCGTGCCTGGACTCTTGAGCCTACCTAGCACAAACGGTCGGCTGCGCGGCCAAGATATCGAAAACTGGTTTGTGAATAATGAGACCTTTCAAGCCTACGAGAGAGGCCATGTGGACACAGACGTATTTATCGAAGCATTCTGCAGCGATTTGAATATACACGTTGAGAAAAATGATTTTTTACGCGTATACGAAGCGTTGGTCATACGTGAGATTGACGGCATGCCCGCCTTGATACGTAAATGGTCTCATCGACATCCGCTTTACGCGTTGTCAAATAACAACCCACTGCTGTGGCGTGCGACTGAGCGTATCTGTAGCGTTCTCGATGCGTTTTCCCACGTGTATCTCTCCCATCAAATCGGCTTACTGAAGCCGGATCCGGACGCATTTTGGCATGTATTACACGCCGCTAACTCCGCGCCGGATGAAAGTATCCTAGTCGATGACAACCCGCAGTGCATCGAGGCCGCACGGCAACTAGGCATGCAGACCATTCACTTCAGGACTACATCTGAGACAGCGCATCGGCTCGCCCAACTAACCTGCACGTAGCGCTTAAAGCAATGAAGAGGAGTTGCTGAATTCCGCGCACGCAGTATCTTGTAATCATGCGAAAGAATATTGTATGGAAATAATTACCGTTGTGCTCATGCTTGCCGCCATCGGCGTTAAAGCGCTAACGTCGAAGATGATCTCGCGCATGAAATATCAGATCACGCACGTGGCGCACATTAAACAAGAATCACTAAAGCGACTTAAGTCTGCCCAAGGTCAACACGCCGTTTTTAATCAAAGCAAAACGATGTTGACCGCTAAAAAAATTAAAGCCGCCAAAAAGCTAAACCACTTAAAAAAAGAAATGGAGTCTTTTTCCGAAGATGAAAAAGTGCGAAAGCAGCTATCAACCATACGCAAAGTTGATAGCTAAAACTGGTCTGTAAAACAAAAAACGGGGCGGGGCGCGATGCTGCGCCCCGCCCCGTTTTTGCATCTTCAAGCTATACGTTCTCAGCCAACCATTTATAGCACTTTTCATATCCCGTGCCACCTGCTGCTTCCGGTCCTTCATATTCCGCAGTCCACGCTCCGTTATAGCCGGCCTCTTTAAGCAGTGAAACAGCATAACTCAGATTAATTTCACCATCTCCTAGAGCCGCACCCTTGTAGTCTTGGCGTGACCCCGTGCCGTCTTTCATGTGGACGTGAAAAACGTGGGGAGCCAAAATCTCGTAGAAATAATCAATTTTTTCGAGATCGTGGCCAAACCAACGGTAGTTCATAGTATCTAAATTGACTCCCAAACGAGACGAACCTACGCGCTGTATTAGACTCAGCTGCCAGTCACCGTCGTTTGTCGTCACACCGTGATTGTCCAACGCAATCCGCACGCCCGCCTCTTCAAGCCCATCAGCCACTCGCTTAAAAGCGTCAAGCATCATAGCGTCCCACTTTTCCTGTGGCACTTGGTCGTTGCGATTCCACCCACCATCTGAGCGCGCAATATCACAGCCGGTCAGCGGAATCACCCTACAGCGTGCATTGTAACGTGCCACCTGCGCATCTAAATCGGCCGGATCAGACTGTAGAAAGTCGTTTCCAATCTCTACGGCCGATATCTGCATGCCATAGCGAGCCAGCAGTTCTCGCACTTCTTCCGCGCGATGCGCACCATCTACGGCATCGTCGATCCATATATCGCTGGCACGCACTTCACAGTGGGTGTAGCCAATTTCGCTGGCGCGTTGCGCAAAGCCCTCTATGTCGCATCCCGGCCAGTTATAGTGGATTACACCTAATTTGTTCTTTGCCATGCGAGACCCCTCTACTGTTCGATAGACAAGAGTTCAACTTCGAAATCCAACGTAGCACCTGCTGGAATACTGCTACCAGGTGGTGCGTTGTCTCCGTAAGCTAGATCAGAGGGTATGACTAGACGCGCTTTGCCGCCTACTTTCATCATACCCACACCCTCAGTCCACCCTGGTATCACCTGATTAAGCGGGAAAGTAACGGGCTCTCCGCGATCAACGGAACTATCAAAGACAGTGCCGTCTATTAGTTTACCTGTATAATGCACTTTTACGTTGTCTGAAGGCTGCGGCTGCGCGCCTGATCCAGCCTGCAGTTCTATATACACCATGCCCGATTCCGTTTTGATCGCACCTGACTCGGCAGCAGCCTCTGCCAAATAAACAGCTCCTTTTTCCTTTTCTACACCAGCTGATGCGGACATGCGTTGCTGCACGTTTTGAAAACGCTGCTGCAAATAGGCATTGAGCTTGGGACCGTACTCTTCCATATCGACTTTTGCTTCCGTCTCTAGCATACCGTCCGCAAAGCCAGCTGCGATTAAGGCGACCTCGTCTTCATTGAATTCGCCTTTAAACGTACCGAGCGTATTGCCTGCCACGCTTAATCCTACCGCATATAACTGCTTTTCCTCTTCTGTTTCCGGTTTGCTTACCTGCGCGGCCTCCTGCGCCTCTTGCTGTGCACCGCAAGAGGCGACCAGGAAAAGGGCGGCACTGAACAGACTCAGCGTCTTCTTCATTAGAAAGTCCTCTCGTAATATGGCCGGATACCACATGCGAATAGCTTCCGCAAACGATACCGAACCTTTAATAATCTTTTTTCTATCTGTCGGGAAACCAAATGGGAGGGGAACCGACCGTATGAGATGAAAGTAGGAATTCCTTAAAAAAGTCGCCAGAGTCCACTCTCTAAGGGATGTAACTCGATACGCCAAAACTCCTCAACCCGTTTAAACGATGGACGAGATTCCACGGAGAGCCATTCGTACGTGTCTAGCTGTAGCGTGGGAAACAGATCCGCGTCTAGGTAATCCAAACGTAAATGCATCGAATGAGAACGCACCGGATCAAGGTTGTGCGCAACCAAGAGTGCTCCCTGTCCGTCGTAGCGCACGTATAACAGCAGACTGTCATCAACGTCGCCTCCTTGGGCATTGTTACGGTGGTAATAGACCCGACCACGGTGCAGTTCGGGCCACACTGTGCGCAAGTATAGCAAATCGCGATAGAATTGCATCAATTGAAAGTGCGGGGACTCCCGTCTAAGCTCTGGCTGCAGCAGGGTCTCATTCTCGAAATCTGTGCGCACGACTTCACCCCATTCGCTACCCCATTCAAAGCCGCGCGTTAGATTAGTGCCCGTAACGGCGCCGGCCGATGCGTCTATAAGTGTGGCCTGCGCATTTTTCAGCAAAGCCATACACTGCGCGGGATCGGCAGAAGAATTTAAAGTGCGTTGCCAGCGATTGCGGGCCGCTTCATCTTCGTCGAGTCGGGCACGGTATTTATCGCGCCACACTTGCGTGGCGCGCGGACTGTCGTGGTTCTCGAAATAGGCCATAGCGACCGTGCCCGACGCGAAGGATTCGTGCACTTCTTCGAGAAAATCGCAGAGCGGACGAGCATGCTCGACATCACGGTGAAAGTCAACCATCAACGCATATATCATATCCACGGGGACATCGACCGCTTCGTGCAACGGACACAGAGTCTCGCCCAGCACCAAAGCCTCCGGCTTGCACGACTGAATGCGGTTTTTAATGCGCTTCAGAAAGGAAAGATCCACGGTTTGACTCGCATCGATGCGCACGCCATCCAAATCACAATTCTCAATCCAATAGGGCGCCACATCTAAAAGATACTGCTGCAGCGGTTCATTAAACGCCAAATCAAAAAGCGCTACATCGCTGTAGACAAGCCAAGCAATGCGATGAATGGCCGGACGCCCTGTTTCATCGCGCACGTAGAACTCGGGATGGGTATCAATTAGTGGACAATCTCGGCTCGTCTGCATGAGCACGAGGTCGAAAATCACTTTCTTACCCAGCGCGTGGGCACGGCGCGTGAGTGCCCGCAGTTCGGCGCGTCCCACGGCCTGTAACAGTTCAGCACGCGCGCTCTGCGACAGGGAGGCCACATCATCCGGGCAGCACAGGCCCTCTTTGGACAGCGCATTCCAATTGACGCGTTGGAGCGGAGTGATCAGCTGCGGATCTATCTGAAAAAAGTCACGCACTGCATATACGCTGCCCAACGCTCCTTTGCGTACATCCTGACCGGTGTGTGAATCCACAAAACCAGGCAGATAGAATGGCAGCAGATAGATCACATCGGCCGCAATATTCTCGAGCTCTTGCGTCACGTAGGCAATGCGGCCACTGTGAAATACGCCGTTTTCCACACGCGCGCCTACTTTGCGCGCGCAGATTTCACTTACGACGGGACCGCGCTGCACCCACTGTGGACTAACGACAATGACGCCGTCACGATTTTCCGCGATATCGTTTATGGGAATCCACTCTTTGCGTCCTGCTTCTACGTGGCTGTCAGCGGAAAGCTCAATTCTGTAGTTAAATGCGCCGGTGCGCTGCAGCGCAAAAAGCTCTGATTCAAAAAGAAGGTTCTTACCGGATAGGACCGGTGTCCCATCTGCACCCAATACCAGATGCATCGGCACATAACGCCCCCTGTCTTGGCCTATTGCATCAGTCCACAGGCGCGCATCAATATCGCGCGGACGCACGTCGATTGGGTCGACATCAGCGACAAAGAGCTCACAGCGAACGCGCGCCTGAACGCCCACGGATCCCGGCCGTATGTAAGCGCGCGCTAGCGTTGATGTATACTCCACTCCGCCAATATCCACTCGACCGTTACCCGCCCATACGACCCAATTGTCAAACGCTTGGCGCGCAAAGCGCTGGTGCAATTCTCGGTAAAAAATGGAGCGAACAACAGCGGGGGGCACAGCAATAGATGGTTCCATGGTCATTCCATTGAAAAGTCTGCGAAGTCGCTAAGAATGGCCCTGGCGCAGGTGTCGACGCAGCGCGTCCTCGCCGAAGTCTCGCTCCAAGTCGCGCCATACGGCGTGAATGTGATTGGCGTCGTTTTGCGTATTGTCGTACTCGGCCAAGTACATCGCTCCCTGCACGCGATAGTAATGCGGTGCTCCAACTTCTTTGCTCCCCGCCCAGGCAAAATGGGCTGAGTCCCAACCGGCTGCTTCTACGCGTCGCAAGGCCTCTTGCGCACAGGATTCGGGAAGACGATCAACATATACGTTGACCAGCGCGCGCAGCAACTGACGCTGACTATCACTCATATTGACCCCAGCGAGCCCCTCAGGTCGCACCTCGTCTCCCACGTGGGGTGCGTTCGTAGTCAAAATGTCGTTCGGCGCATCAACGGCGATAATGGCCTGCGTCCGCTGCGTGCCGTCCAGCTCGTGCAGCAGTTGACGGCCCAGATCCTCTTCTTCTTTTAGAGCGCGCAACCCCTCGCTCTCCCCGTGTCGGACTTGCGCTGGATTAGAGCCAAAAAATAGGGGTGTTGGCCCGACCAGAACGCCATCTATCAGGGTATAATTGAGCGAGACGTGGTGTCCTTCAAAGCGCCAGCCCCATGGTGCATCGCTGCCGGGCGAGCCAAAAATGCTCACGTAGTAAAGCTGAGGATCGCGCGAAAACCGGCGGCCCGCCCCTTCAATCTCAGCCAGCACCTCTTCTAAAGAGATGATCGTCTGTATCTTATCGTAGCCGTGCCCGCTCACGCCGCTGGCAACGAGTTTGTGCGCAAGCAACCGCTGGCGCTCATCCATGTCTCTGATGGACAGCCCATGGCGGTCGCGCGGCACGTAGTGCCAGTTCTTGCGCTCGGCTTCGTCAAAAAAATCGAGCTGGGCCTTGCTGCGCTGATCGGCCGACAGGGCCTGTAGAAATGCATCGGCTGCGTCGACCATGCGCGTCACTACGTCACTGCTCATATCCCCTACTCCTAGCTAGTGGGTTCGCGACAGGACAAGTTATCGTGTAAATCGATTGTCGTGTACGGTTCGTCTCTTTGCGCGACGGCAACGCGCAAGAAATCTAGCGTATCTGGTCCGGGATTAAATATCCCGTGCGCCTGACCTATACCCTGCCAAGTAACTGACCCCGGCGACACCTCAAAAGTCTCGTCGTCTATGGTCATGAGACCGCGTCCGCGCAGCACGACAAAACACTCCTCCAACGCGTCGTGATAGTGGTAACCAACAGAACCGCCAGCGCCGAGAATGGCGTGATCGAGGAAAGTCCACGTGCTGTGAAAATCCTCGGGGCGCAGCACGTGGCGCGTAGCGATGCGACCGCAACCACCGTGAATCGCATCGCGCCACGTAAGCAGACGTTCATCAAAGGCGCCCTCGCGCACGCGCTTGGCATCATCGCCTGCGTCCGTCTCTACTTCTACGTACAGCACATTGGCCGTGCGATCGCCCGTGTTTCTGACCTGACAGCTAGCCGACACAGGTCCTATGACGAAGCCCGGTCCAACGCCGGAACCCACCGCTGCTCCGGCCTCTATTTCTACCTGGCCTTCCAGAACGATACACCCCCATTCGACGCTGTCCCCCCCTGTGGGAATGGTCCGCACCTGACCCGGATTTATAACCGCGTAGTCAAAGCGCTGCCATGGCGTGCAGAACGCTACGTCCGGCAGCACGACAACACCTAAGCCAACAGGAGTGATATCTTCGAGTTTTACATGGTTCATAAAGGATTTGCTCCAGAAATTTTAAAGCTAAACAGAGGCGAGCATGCCGACAACTCAGACGGAGAAATCGGCACTGCTTACCCCTTTTGCACGCCCCCGCAGTGAACGTATATTTGCTATTGTCCAACCCCCATTAAGGAGGCTCGCCATGCAACTAACGCAGCAGCAGATCGACTTTTTCCAAACTTTCGGCTATCTCCATTTTTCCGCGCTCTTCTCACCAGACGAGGTAGCCTGGATTTGCGAAGAGTTTGAGTATTCCATCCAGCACTTTGGCAGCGGCAGCCAACACGACGGCTCGAATCGCACCATGTTCGGCGGTCCCATTGAGCATCGCCCTCGTCTATGTGCTCTACTCGATGATGCGCGGATAATCGGCCTGTGCAACAACGTGCTCGGCGAAGATTTTAACTACGCTAGTGGAGACGGAAACTACTACAGCGGAGATACCGTATGGCATCCCGACGGCAACTGGAACAGGCTGTTTGCGGTGAAGATTGCATTCTATCTCGACCCGCTCACGCGCGACAGCGGCTGCTTGCGCGTGCTTCCCGGCAGCCATCATCCCGATCACTTTGTCCGCGCACAGCATATAGACCTGAACAATTCACGGACCCTCTTCGGCGTCGAACCGAACGATATACCGGGCAACTTAGCTTTGGAGACGCAGCCAGGCGATCTGGTTATTTTCAACCACGACCTCTATCACGCCTCGTTTGGCGGCTCGACACGGCGACGGATGTTCACGATGAATCTAACGCGTCCCTGCGCCACACCAGAGGATATGGAAACGCTGCGCCAGTATGTCAGCGTGCATTCGCCCGGCGGCTACAGCGTCGACACAGGAGCCGGCATGTATTTCCCCACCATGCTCTCCACGGCCGTGCCCGAGCGGATGCAGCACCTGCGTCAGTGCGCTGACCTGCACGACGAGCTCTTTCCGCAATTCGCCAGGAAGTAGGCCCTCGCACCGCACGCGAAACTAGAATGCACGGAGCGAATGACGTCATGTGATCCGAAATAATTTAAGGTTTCTCATTTCCGGTCGATTATAACAACACCTTCATCAAATTCCTTACTCTCTCTTTGTACTGGCGCGCGCTCTGTATACCAATACGGGGCGCGCGTTGTGCATATCTCCTCGCCGCCTCAATATTCTCTGCTTGACACTAAGGCGCGCATTGCGCTAACTAGCGCCCGCGTGAAAAGCCATATGTGCTGAAAACAATAAAATTGACGAGGACACCGAAATGACAACAATGGAAAGAGAAGCACAGCTCGTAGAAGCCATCGCTCAGCTGCCGCGCGTTCGGCTTTCCTCCGTGCGCCCAACACCACTAGAACCACTACCGCGTCTGAGCGTCCATCTCGGTGGTCCACCTCTGTATATCAAACGGGACGACCTAACGGGCTTAGCTATGGGCGGTAACAAGACGCGCATGTTCGAGTTTGCTCTGGCCGACGCGCTGCAAAAAGGAGCCGATACCATCGTCGCAGGATCAGCCGTACAGAGCAACTACTGTCGACAGCTATCGGCCGCCTGCGCTAAACTCGACCTGGAGCTGCACCTCGTCTTACGCCCCGTGCGCCCCATCGACAGGATCGACCAGCAAGGTAACAACCTGCTGCAGCGCCTACTAGGTGCGCACGTGACGGTTATCCAAGAGTACGATCACGCCGCACAGCAGGAGGCGATTCAGGCTAAAATTGCCGAACAGAAAAACCTAGGAAAAAAAGTCTATTGGCCGCGCCAAACCGATACCGTTGACCTAGATGCCATCGCCTATGCCGAATCGGCCTTGGAGGTGGTCCAGCAGTGTCGCGCACTCGACATAGAACCTTCTCATTTCTATCTCTGTGCGCTCGATACGACGCAGGCCGGCGTCGGCCTTGGACTGTCTTTTTTACAAAGCGATATGCACGTGCGCGGTATCTGTCCGATGAACGACGTGCCGCAGAGACGGGAAGAAATGGCTCAAATTGCCAACAGCGGCGCCAAGCGCTTAGGACTGGACCTAGAGTTGTGCGACGGCGATTTCGACAACGACGACTCGTATGTAGGGGAACGGTATGGTATCCCTAGCCCCGCTGGACTCGAAGCACTGCGCACGGTAGCACGCACGGAAGGCATCCTGTTGGATCCCGTCTATACGAGTAAGGCCATGGCCGCGCTCTTCGAGCACATAAGAGCTGGGGCACTCGATGCAAATCGCCCCGTGGTCTTTTTACACACCGGTGGCAACCCAGCGCTCTTCGCCTATGCAGCCGACGTGCTCGACGCCTAGTGCACAGACGACCATTTCTCCAAAGCGGGTCCCAGCACAAACTGCAGTCACCGTAAACAGGATACACCGATGGACGCGCTCTTTCTCGTCTTTGCATCTTTCTTCACCTCAGCTCTGACAGCCGTGCTGGGCGTGGGCGGCGGCATGCTGCTCATTTCACTCATGCCAGGTGCCCTCCCTATTGCAGCCATCGTACCGGTGCACGGTGCCGTTCAGTTAGTCTCTAACACAAGCCGCGTACTCATGGGCATCCGCCATATTGAGTGGTCGATATTTTGGCCATTCCTGGGCGGAGCTGCCGTAGGTGCATGGGCAGGGGCGCCGCTGGTCCAAAACATACCCACCCAGTATATGCCGCTCTTATTGGGTCTTTTTATCTTGGTCTTCACCTGGCTACCCAAACGCGAGAAACCGTTTCGCCTTCCGGGTCACTTTGCCCTCATGGGCGGCACGCAAACGTTTTTAGCGCTCTTTGTGGGCGTTTCTGGTCCGCTGACCAACGCATTCTTGCTGCGCGAGAATCTGCCCAGAGACCGTCTCGTCGTTACGCACGGCCTGTTGATGACCGCCACGCACGCGCTCAAACTGCTGGCATTTGGGTTTATGGGATTTGCTTTTGCGCCCTATGTATCGCTTATTGCAGCCATGTCTGTATCCGTAACTCTCGGTTCCTATGCCGGCACCTTGCTGCGCGGACGCGTACCCGAAAAAGTCTTCCGCACTCTACTCAAAGCGCTTATTACAGCGCTGGCTCTGCGCATGATTTTGCAATTTACCTTAGGAGCATACCTATGAACGAGCTACAGCAGTCAATTATGGAGATTGAAGTCTACGGTTTCACCCTGTTGAAAAACGTGCTCAACAGCGAAGACGCAGCTGCAATGCGCGAAGCGTTGATCCGCTGCGAACGCGAGGTCGGCACTGAGCATCGACATCGCGGTGCGGCGCGTCACGTATCTAACTTGCCCGTACTCGACCGCGTATTTCATCCGTGCATAGACCATCCCCGCGTACTGCCTATTCTCGAACACTTTCTCGACCAATCAATGATCTTGGGCAGCCTGAATTCGCGCATCGTACGCCCCGGCGACGGCTACCAAGAATTGCATAGCGATATACCCGGCACCATGCTCAACATGAGCACGCCTGTCATGATGAATACCGTGTGGATGCTCGATGATTTCTCTCCGGAAATCGGCGGCACGCGCGTCGTGCCCGGCTCGCACCGCAGCGGCCTAGTAGCTCCTCCACAAGACTTTGATGTCAAACACGAAATACAGCCAACTGCTCCAGCTGGATCGGTGATTGTCTTTAACGGTCAATGCTGGCACGGCGGCGGCGCCAACACAAGTGACCGCAATCGCCACGCGCTCTTTGGACACTACCGCAAACACATGCTGCTCTTCCAGCTCGATCCGCACGACGGCTTTCCGCCCGAGTGGTTTGACGGCCTGAACCAGCGTCAAAAAGAGCTCATGCGCATGACGCACGGACAAGGCTTGGGCGAAAAGCACGCCGCCGATGCGCATTTCTAGACGTACTGCACCACCATATCCGTGCGGATCTGCAGCAGGTCTTGCCAGATCTTATAATAAATGGAGCAAAGCGACATAGAGTTCGGTCTAAACCGAAAGGCTCTATGTCGCCAACCTGCACGTCTACAGCCCTGTGCATCCCTGGACAGCTATATGAGCACTCCGTTCACATTTATCGACCCAGGACCGCTGCATGAGGGCGAACTCGAATTAATCATAGAACGCACGGAACTGTGCAACAAGCGCATGTGCAACGCCCCCTACTACACGTTCACCATGCGCCACCGGCCAGACGGACGGCGCGCAGGATATATTGATGCGCGTATCGGAAGAGCCGAGTGGCTCGCCCGTTACGCAGGCCACATTGGCTATAGAGTAGAGCCCCTCTTTCGTGGACGCCGTTTTGCTGCGCGTGCATGTCACTTGATCCTACCCCTGTTTAAGGCACACGACATCAATCCGGTTTGGATCACCTGCAACCCAGACAACGCGCCCTCTCGACGAACGTGTGAGCGACTCGGTGCCGAGATGATTGAGATAGTCGATCTGCCCACAGACAGCGACATGTATCGCTACGGTGAACGGCGCAAATGTCGCTACCGATTGAATATTTAGCACAGGTGCCTCTACCACTTCACTGCACATGCAGCTCCGAGATCGAACCCATGCGTGCAATGAAACACTCTGGACAGAAAAATTCTGCGAGAATAAATTTATTGCGCTTACCGTTCAGGAACAATCGACAAACGGTTAAGCCAACTCATTCGATAATAGGATTAAGTGAATAATAGGCGACCAAATGTATAAGACAACACCTGACACCCTAAGCGACGAGACGGTCGATCTGTTTCAACAGCGCGGATTCATAAAAATTCCCGGCATCATATCCAAAGAAGAAGCTGCTCACTTTCACGATGCAGCGCTGGAAGCCAGCGCGCGCTTGGAGCAGTACCGCGACCGACCCGTTTTCAGTCAGCACGTGAACGTTTGGCGCGAAGACGAGGCTATGCGTGAGCTGACGTTGCACAAAAACGTCGGTGGCGTGGCCCAGCGCTTAGCCAGAGTTTCCTTACGCCTATGGCACGATCACATTCTCATTAAGCAACCCAACAACCAAGTAGCGACCGAGTTTCATCAAGACCAGCCCTACTGGCCGCACGCCCATTCACCCAATGCGCTGTCAGCATGGATTGCCCTGTGCGACGTTCCGGTTGAACGCGGCTGCATGAGCTTTATTTCCGGCTCCCATCGACACACTGAACTGACAGCTCAAAACCTGCTTGACGGACGCGATTTATTCAGTAAATCTCCAGACCTAGAGTATGAAGAGCGCGTAACGATTCCGCTAAAAGCGGGCGACTGCACCTTCCACCACGCGCGCTGCGCGCACATGGCCGTGCCCAACCAAACGGACGTGCCTCGCGTTGCTCACATCGTCATTTTCATGGATCAAACGACAACCTACGTAGAAAAAAATCACGTCATAACCGATCCGCTCGACCTGCGAGAAGGGCAGCGTATAGAAGGCGAACTGTTCCCGACCGTGTGAGAGTAATTTCCCTTTGGCACGCAGAGATATACGGACCATTTTCATATACTGCGCGGCGTGCAAAGCGCTGCTGTACAAGTACCGAAAGGGCGGGCGAGGGGGATTGGTAAAGTGCTTGGTCGAACGCATCACAGAAGACCATACGGCCGGCGACTGCACCTGTCACCAGTGCGGTCAGGCATTTGCCCGCCAGCGCATGATGGAGGGCAAACCCGCACATAAGATCATACAGGGCAAGGTCTTTACCAAAGGTATGTCGCGCAAATAAACGCCCCGTCAACGAGCGGAACACACAGGTTTAGCACTCCATCTTTTTGTCAATCACGTAGCCTGTACAGAACTGATAGTGGTTTATATGAGTCTTTGTCGGAACGATCGGACGAACTTATATTAGCGCCTCTAAGATGAGTGCATCAGTTATCTAAATTTTTTGTCTAAACCCAACGTATGGAGTCCTTTAGAATGAGCGATTACTTTGTCTACATTGGCACCTATTCGAGCGGAGGGAGCGAGGGGATCTACGTTCAGCGCTTGGATATAGAAAGCGGCACACTCTCGTCTATCAGCACGCACGGCGAGATTGAAAATCCCTCTTTTCTCGACCTTTCACCAGATCGCCAATTTCTGTATGCCATAGGCGAAGTTGGTCAGGTAGACGGACGGGCGGGCGGAGCCATTGGCGCCTATGCCATCGACTCGTCCAGTGGCACGCTTACGCATCTCAATACCGAATCAACCGTGGGACCTGGTCCCTGCCACGTCAGCGTAGATGCAACGGGACGCTATGTCCTCGTAGCAAATTACGGTGGCGGCAGCGTGGCTATACTCCCTGTAAAGGAAGACGGTTCACTCGGCGAGGCCAGTGACTTTGTCCAGCACGAAGGTTCCAGCGTCAATCCGAACCGCCAGAGCGAACCGCACGCCCATTCGATTATGGTTTCGCCCAACAACACGCACGCCTTTGCACCCGACTTGGGTATGGATAAGATTGCGATATACCAGATCGACCAAGGTAGCGGTAAACTGACAGCCGGCGCACAACCCTTTATGGACGTAGATCCCGGACAGGGACCAAGGCACTTCGATTTTCATCCCAGCGGTCCATACGCCTATGTCATCAACGAATTGGGCAATACGATCGTTTCGTACGACTACGATGCCGAAGCCGGCACGCTGGCTGCTACCGGTTCCGTTTCGACGCTACCCGGCGATTTTGACGGAACGAGCCACACGGCCGACATCCACGTCCACCCCAACGGAAAGTTTCTCTACGGTTCCAACAGAGGGCACGACAGCTTGGTTATCTGCGCCATAGACAGTGCAACAGGCCAATTAGAAGTCATAGGCTATGAACCAACGGGTGGGAAAAACCCGCGTAACTTCGCCATCGATCCGACGGGCACCTATCTGCTGGCTGCCAACCAAGACACTAACGACATTCACACCTTCCGGATCAACCCCGATACAGGCAACCTGCAAAAGACCGGCGCCGTCGCCAGCTTACCTAAACCCGTCTGCCTCAAGTTTTCCGCTCTGTCTTGATGGAGAGACGTGCTCGCAGCGTCGGCGTGACGGGCGCACTGGGCAACCTCGGATGGAAGCTGCTGCTTCACCTGGCCGCCTGCAGCGATGCGTCGCGCCTGATCGCGCTCGATCATAGGGAGGCCGACCAGGCACAGCGCGACGCGCTGCGCGAAGCGGCCAACGGACGCCAAGTCGATATTGAATTTGTTGCGTGCGACCTACAGGATTGGAACGATATGCGCTGGCGCGATACGTTCCATCGAGTAGAAGCAGTTGTTCACTTTGCGGCACAGAATCCATTTCCAGAAGCGTCGTGGAACGACGTCGACGCCTCTGCCGCGATGAACTTCAATACCGCGCACGCCGCAGCAGACAGTTGTGCCGTCGAGCGCTACGTCTTTGCCACGTCGAACCACGTCATGGGCCGCTACAAAGATCACGACTTAGATACGGGCGCATTACTGCCCGAACTGGAACCGGGTGTCGGCACGCTCTGGAACACCGGCCAGCGAGAGATGGACTCGACGGTTTATGCCACGGCCAAGTGGGCCGGCGAGCGTCACTGCCAGGCGCTAGGCCAGCGAGCAAACGGATCGACGACCTTTGCCTGTATTCGCATCGGCTGGTGTCAACCCGGTAAAAACAGACCCGACACGCTTTCGGCGGCAGGCACGCCGACCCAAGCACAGCGCGAACACCAAGAAAGTCCTACCGATCGCTGGTATAAGAGCATGTGGCTGTCTAACCGCGACTTTTGTCAGCTCTTTCAGCGAGCGATTGAAGTAAACAGCAGCGCTTGGCCAAACGGGTCTATCGTAGTGCACGGCATGTCGAACAACCGCGGCATGCCCTGGAATATAGAAGCCACGCGGCGGTACTTGGGCTACGAACCCTTGGACGATGTATACGGAGATTTGTAGATGCAAGCCATTCCAACCTCGCCGTCGACGCATCCATGCGCTTAGCCTAAGTAAATCGATCGTATTTAATATTTGGTTGTGCAAACGGCGCCCTAGGTAACAAGATTCCTTTTCGGGTATTGGCATCTATACAGACGATTTTATGAGAGACCCCCTGCGTCAATTTTACCTAGTCGCCTATGAGACGCTCATAGAAAACAACAAAACATGGAACCACTAATACGACTGCTCTAGTCCAACGCTTTACAGACACTATCTACAGAGCACGTTTCCTCTGCAGGGAGAAGGTTTGGTCGTCATTAATCGTCTGCTCGACAAGCGAACCCATGGGGTCGAATCCAAACCGCCCATAAAAAACTATTATATAGGTGAAAGCCTGCTCATACCGCAGTGTGCTCACTGTCACAAAGTCCGTCGGCGCGACGTGGACGTGAAATGGGACTGAGTGACCGAGTAGGTAGCCAATCCACCAGAAGAGGTCACTTATTCGCTGTCCGGGCCCTGCACAGAATGCCTCTACGGAGAGGCTCAGCTGACGCTAGCCCCGTCCTAGCCCTTCGGACTGACCGTTTGCTTGCGGCAGAAAGCGCGGGTGGTCGGCCCCCTCTGAGTCTAAACCCCGGGTAACTTCTCGCGCATGGCCTCCCTCTCCGTCGGCCACCCATATACTGGGAGACGCGCCCGTGGCCGCACGACAAAAAATCAGCTGCGTGCCGTCAGACGACACGCTAGCGCGGAAGTCCCAGATATCCTCGCTAAAGGGCGTAAAGGCTCGGTGCCTGCCGCCATCCATATCCAAACAGACAATCTGAACCCCACCGCAGGCCTGTTGGCTGTCAAACGCGCGATTGAAGTGATCGACGTCCGGCTGGTGTGCCTGGTACGCCCACGGGACCTGTGCTCTAGGAGATCGATAGGGGACTACAATCTCTCCGTCTGGCGTCCATGCAACTATATTCGAACCACCGCCGCTGCGCTTGGCAGGACCATACGTAGCGGCAAACCAAGCCACCTGTCCCTCTGTCAGCGCACGCATTTCCGACCCATCTGGACGGGCGATATACACATCGGCCCAATCATGCCCCGGATCATCTCCATGAGCGCAGCCCATAAAAGCCAGCCACTCTCCGTCGGGTGAGAACTGCGGACCGAAAAACAACCGGTCGGAATCCGCGGCCACCAGCGTACGCTCCTGGCCGTAGGGATCGCTCGTCCAGATCTGATACCCCTGTGGGCTAGCTAGGTGATAGGCCACGCGCTGCCCGTCTGGGCTGAGCGAGAAGCCGTAGGGAAGACCTTCACCCAGCTGCGTAAACGGTCGCGCATCGGTGCCATCAAGCGCGACGTTATACACCTGTCCCCCCTCGTCGCGCACCACCTGCAGCAGCACGCGCTCGTCGCCAATCAACAGCTGCGGCGTCTCAAACGTGGCGCGACGTTCCCGCGCTAGAACCTCTTCTAAATCACCGCTTGCGACATCGTACATCCAGCAGTGGGTCGGCGTCTTGTGATAGTATTCGGCAAAGGAACGTCCGGGACCGTCACGCCGTTCCTCCATGCTGAGAAAGAGCACACGTCGCCCGTCGGAGAAAAAGGCACACGGCTGCCACGTTTTCTGAAGAGGCATGTCAAAGTCAACGTAGTGCGGAGACTCTCCGTCGACGTGCATCATCGCCGTGCGTCCCTTTGATGTGAAGAAGAAGCGCATCATGCACCCCATCTTTGAGCAAAACCACGCGCAATTTCCACGTGCATTTGCACGCCATGGACAAGGGCATCGTCGTTAAAATCAAAGTCAGGCTGGTGTAACATGGGATACGAAGATGCTCCCTTGGGACGCAGGCCGAGTCCAAACATGAAGGCCGGCACTCGCTGGCCGTAAAAGGCAAAGTCTTCGGCTCCCATTATAGGTTTCTCCAACTCGCGCGCTCGGATTGTACCGGAAAGCACCTCATGCACGGTTTGCTCTGCAACCGCGCGCGCGCGCGTCGTTGTGCATAACCGGATAGCCATTTTCACCAAAGCGCACGTCAGCGCGCCCACCAAAAGCGACGGCCGTGTGCTCGGCAATTTTTCTCACGCGAGTGATGGTCTGCTGGCGCGTCTCTTCGCTCAGCGCGCGCACCGTGCCGACCAGCTTAGCCGTCTGCGGAATAATATTGCTAGCAGATCCGGCGGCAATGTGGCCAACGGTGACGACGGCACTATCGAGCGGATCCGTGTTACGCGCCACGATGGTCTGCAGTGCCACAACGATCTGCGCTGCGATATACACCGTATCAACTCCTTTATGTGGAAAAGCGGCGTGCGCACCCAAACCTTCAACGGCAATCTCAAACTCGTCGGCGCTGGCCAGCAACGGCCCGGTGCGCAAGAATATTTCGCCCACTTCCATGTCGGGCGCACCGTGTAGGCCGAAAATAGCTGCGACCTCTGGCCCGTCTAATGCGCCCTCTTGGCACATACGCTTACCACCTGCACCGCACTCCTCTGCAGGCTGAAAATAAACTTCACTGGCCCCTGCAAATCGTCGATGCAAGCGGCGAGCACCTGTGCAGCTCCAACCAGGCAGGCCGTGTGGCCATCGTGCCCACAGGCGTGCATGGTGCCGGCAACCTGAGATCGATGGGGTACGTTGCTTTGCTCTTCGATCGGCAGGGCATCCATATCGGCGCGCAACGCTATGCAGGGCCCCGCTCTATCGCCCGCTAGCGTGGCCACAATCCCCGTACCGGCCACGCGAGTGCGCAGCTTAATACCGGGAATTGATTTCAGCTGTTCCAGCACCCGAGCGGCTGTGCTCTCTTCTTGGTAAGCGCATTCCGGATGTTCGTGCAGATCGCGGCGGAATACAATTAATTCAGGTAGTATGTCGTCCAGCAGCGGGCGAAGATCACGCATATCATGACTCTTTTCGCAAGTTTGTGCACGGTGAGTTCTTGTCTGCCAAATGTTCAGAGGAGTACATCATGCTCGACCTATGCATACGGGGCACGACGCTACCAATTTGTATAGGAGCCATCACGGCGCTTTAAGTGTGGCGCTTCCCAATATTTAAATTCCTGTTCATTCGCCAACTCTTCGTTGAACTCTACGCCCAGGCCCGGCGCATCGGGCACCACGAGCATTGCCCCCTCCAGCTGAATTTGGGTGGGAAAGAGATCTATATCCTGTGACGTGCTCTGTTCGCCCGGCGTCACGCGGTGCTCAAGCCAGGCGAA
>CAXGPR010000032.1:0-36413 GCA_964011675.1 uncultured bacterium | reverse complement strand
ATGGCGCGGTCTGTCTTAAGGCGCATCAACATGTCTCTGAACGCTATGACCTGCATGGGGTCAAAGCCGTGTGTAGGCTCGTCGAGCAGTAGGATGGGTGGATCGTGGATAAGGGCCGTGGCCAAGCCAATTCGCTGGCGAAAACCGGTTGAACACTCGTCGACTCGCTGCAGTAATACGGCGTCCAAACCGCAGACGTCAACGGCCCATTCAAAGCCCTGCTCCAAGTTCTCTCCTTCGAGTCCGCGTGCTCGCCCTATAAAGCGCAGAAATTTATCAACTCGCATCTCGCGGTAAAGCGGGGTGTCGCCCGATAAATACCCTATTCGCTGTCGCACGGCCAGCGGATTTTCCACTACGTCAAATCCGTCTACGGCGATCTGCCCTTCCGTGGGTAGCAAGAACGTCGAGAGCATTTTGAGCATCGTGCTCTTGCCGGCGCCATTGGGTCCGACAAAGCCGACGATTTCGTTGGTTTCTACGTCAAAGCTGACGCAATCTACGGCCGTTAGAGATCCGTACCGTCTCGTGACGTTGTCTACGTGTATCATAAAGAGTAACTAACGCGTTGGTCTGTGGGTAAACGGGTCAATAGCACTAATCCTTGAATATACCACAGTGCAGCATGGAGGCGCCAAAATAGGGGTTCATGAGGGAGGCCCCGTCTTTCTGAACCCAGGAGGCGCCGCGGTCACCGTCGGCCATGGGGCAAAAAGCCTTTACGTATCCTTCGGGTATTTCGCCTTCTATCACGGATTCAGAAAGTGGCTTAAAGGCCGCGCGCATGGTCTTTATATCACCACTGCTGGCAGCCGAACTGGCCAACGGGCGCAGTGACTCTGTCGCTGCATCGGCCATACTTTTTAACGCCTGCTGAGCCCCAGTGAAGTTGTCGTCTGCCAGCGCCTCTTGCGCGGCGATATACTGTGCAAACATTGGAGATGGCTCTGAGGTTGAGCACGCGCCTACCAGGAGTAAACACGCACCGAGTGCCATAAGCTTGGACATGGAATTTCTCTTTCTGTAATGCGGTATCGTCGGGCCAATTACGTCATAAAATATAAGTATAAACAGCGCGTTGACTATGTGCCCATTTCGAGGGGACGCAGTCTATTCATGGCGGCGGCTAGCTCGTGGCGACGAAACAGAACGAGATCACCTACCAATCGTTCGTCAAGGCAGTCCAGTCCGCGTTGGGCAATATCCTCCATGATAGACTCTACTATGTCTACTAGCGGCCGTTTGCCGTTGATATGTTGGGTGTAGGCACACAGGAGCGCGCGGGCCAGTGCCTGAGTTTGGCCGCTGTCTACTAGCTGTGCTACGTAGCGCATATCAATTGTTTCTCGCCCCAGCGTCACTTTGTGGCGTCCGTGCGCTCGCGCGCTGTAGCGCCGCGTGCCCCGTCGAAGCTCGAGGCCGCCTGGCTGCGGAATGCGCCGCGTCCGAGAGAGGGAGAGGGTGCGGACTACAGGGCGTGGGTTGGGGTGCGCCGCGGCAACGACGCGCGCCTGTTCGGTGATGTCGTAGGGCTGATAATTCTTCATAGATATGACGCAGTCAGCCACGTCGAGATAGGCGCCGCTGCCGCCGACTACCAAGATGGTAGATACCCCTTCTCGTTCATACAGCGCGCGCACGCTGTCAACTAGCGGCATAATGGGCTCGTCCGGAATGAGCTGCTGCATGCGCGCATCGCGGACCATGAAGTTGGTGGCGGCGGTGTCTTCGTCAATCAGCAATACGCGCGCCCCGATTTCCACGGCTTCTACTAAATTGGCTGCCTGTGACGTAGAACCCGATGCGTTGTCACTGGTAAGTGGTGCCGTCGTGCGTCCAAGCGGCAGTCCATCGATAAAGGGAGAGATATCAACTGCGGATACGCAACGACCGTCTTCAGCTCGTATAGAAACGGCACTTTCATCGCACGCGATCTGGTGGCGTCCGTCGTTGGGACGGTGGTTATAAACGCCATGTGAAAGGGCGCGCAGCAGCGTTGATTTACCGTGAAAACCACCGCCGGCAAGCAGCGTAACGCCAGGTCTAATGCCCATACCCGCTACGGGACCGGCGTGGGGCAGTTCCATGCGGACGCGCAGCGACTGCGGGCTTTTGAAGGGAACGGCGCCCGAGTGCAGCGGCCGATCGTCTATGCCCGAGCGGCGGGGCAGTATGCTGTCGTCGGCGATAAAAGCGATGAGATTCTGCTCTTTGAGCTGTGCGCGTAGCGCGCATGCATCTTCGCTGGTAGCGATATACTGTGAAATTGCCGCTGGATCGTTCGCCGAATAGAAGAGCGATTTTTCAACGATGCTGGGCACACACTCGCAGAGAAGCTGCACGGCCTGTTCACCTGCGATTTTCCGCCCATGAGCCGGCAAGTGCAGGGTGAAACGGGCTTCGACGCCGTCTTGGGATACCTGCATTGCGCTTCGCTGCAAGAACTGCTGGCCTGCCTCAGCGATCGCGATGGGCGGCTTGCCCTTGGGTATTGCGGAGCCGTTCCAGCGCCGCGCCCGTGCGGCAAACTCGTCTATTAGATACGTGCATAGAGCAGTAGCTCGGCTCTGGCTGCTGTAGGTGTGCGCTGGGTAGGATGCTTTGCGCGCAGGCACGCAGACGCGCACGCGACTCGGCGCTGCAAATGGATCGGCCTGCACGTGATCGATATGGAGTTTAAAGGTACTCATATCATAGCATCCGCACAGGTCTCTGTATGCAGTATAGCTGCGTCTGTCGCGCTGCATGAGCGCTTGGCTTAAGTATTCTCTATCTGTCATTGGCTAGAAAAATAGGGGATAACGGGCCCAGAGTGAAAATTGGTGTCAGGTACAATCGACGGCGCATTGGGAAGTACAGTATATTATCTGTCGATTTTTTTACTCTATAATCCAGCCGTAAGGAGCGCATGTTGCAAGGACCAAATATAGAGATGCTGGAGGCGCAGGCGCGCGTCTGCACGGGGCCACATCAGAGCAGGCCTCTTGGCAAGAGGGAAAATGATTTGCAGCCTGCGCATGTGTTGGATCTTGTATTCCAGTCTTTGCGCGGAGATTTAACGGGGGATATGGGCGTTTCCATGGCGCAGATGGGAGCATTTTTCGCTGCCATGTGCATACGCCGAGGTTTTGGAGAAAAGACGGGTTGGTCTTCTGTGGAGCGAACGGCGTTTGATCGCGCAGCCCGCGCGCTGGGAGAGATGCCACAAACGTTGCAATTCATCCTGCAGGGTCAGGGGAATTCCGCGTGCCAACCCGGAGAAGAGCGCGTTGTGGCCGCGCTGAGAGAGATACTGCAAGGGCGCCATCTGGACTATGATAGCACGCTTCATGCGCTGCGCGATATACTGGGTGGAAAGGTCCGACCCGAACTGACGGCGGCGCTTCTTATTGGGCAGCGCATGAACATCGAAGATAGTGAAGAAGTGCGCGCTTATCTCGATGCCGTGCTGCCGGCAGAAGCTGCGTTAAACGTGGACGTCGATTCGCTGACGCATTTTGGCCAGCCCTTTGACGGAGCGCGACGCTACTTCAGGCCGACCCTCTTTGTCGCTGCCGTGCGCGCGGCGCTGGGGCGGCCGACTGTGCTGCACGGGGTGGACTGCATGCCGCCAAAAAACGGGGTTACTGAGGAGCAGATTCTAGAGGCGCTGGGAGCTAATATTGGTCTATCACCGGCGCAGGGCGCTTCTGCGCTCGAGGAAACGGGGCTGGTGTATATCAGCCAGCGCGCGTATGCGCCCGGAGCGTACGCGCTGCGTGACATGCGCGTCCACATAAAAAAGCGCCCCCCTTGGGCAACGACGGAAAAAGCGCAGCAAATCTATCGCTGTGGCGGACGCAACTGCGCAGTGATCGGTTTCTATCACAGCGGATACGAGCGCAAGCTACTCGATATGCTGCGCGCGCGCGGCTGCGATGCGGGACTGGCAATCAAGGGCGAAGAAGGCACGACGCACTATGGCCTGCGCCTGGGCAAAGCGTCGGATGCGCAGCGCCGAGCCATCAATTACACAGAGGGTTTCTGCGGCACGCGGACGTGGGCAGAGGACATACAGCCGCTCGATTTTGGCATAGTCTATGAACAAAGCCCCCGCGCGTCTGAGATCAGTGCGGCCGCTTTTGCGCAGGAGGGCATGGCCGCGCTCGGAGGCGAAAGGGGATCGGCCTATGATCGAATTGTGCTGAGTGTAGGCGTGGTCGATTACTATTTGGGCTTTTGCGATAGCGCGGGGGAAGGGATTGAACAGGCGCGACATGCCTTGGACGACGGATCGGCTCGGTGTGCGTTGACCCATTATGTAGAAGCGACGCAGAGCGTGGACTAATTGGTCGGTTGGCACGCCTATGTCGTATGATCCCAAGCAGATGGGTCGCTTACGCCGTGTTCAAGCACGTGCTGTATGGCGCGAACCGAGCGGCGTATGGCATCCATAATGGGTTCTGAATAGGCGTTAAATGCCGTGCGTGTAATGATCGTTTCGCGCGTTTTTTCGGGCGTGGCATCCTGCCGAACGGTGCCCGTAATCTCGGTCGTTCGGCCGTTTATTATAGCGTCAAAATTGTCTAGTCCGACGCGGACAAACGCGTTTACTTCTTCGTTGAAGACGGTTTCCTCCAGTGCGATGGGCCGGTTACACAGGTAGAAAAACTGCATGGCGTGCCGCATCATACCGTTCCACGCGTACTGCAGCGGAAGCTGCCCCAGGTCGATCAATTCGTCGGGCTGCAACGCGATGCCTACCTCTTCAATAAACTCGCGTTCGGCCGCCTGACGAGGCGTTTCTCCTGCTCGGATATGGCCCCCTGCGGCCGCATCCAAGCTACCCAGATACGGATCTCCGGGTCGCGCCCGCGTTTGGAGGAGCATGTGCCCTAAGTCACTTTTGTCTTTCCATGCAGCCCAAACAAACACCAAGCCCACGCGCAGCCCTTTCGCATGGGCTGCGGCGCGTGGGGCAGCCCCCGCGTAGGTTCCGCGAATATCAAATAGGGCGACCTGCTCCACGTCGCTCATGACCTGTTCAGTAAAGACCCCATACGGCCAGCAGTTGGAGCGTAAAGGCGCCTACCGTAGCCAATGCGCACAGCCCGGCGCCCAGATAGGCGCCGACGCCCTCGCGACTCATTGACCGTCCCAAGAGCCATGCGGTGAGATAGCCGCCGACAAAGCCGCCGCCGTGTGCCCAGTTATCGACGCCGGGCATGATAAAACCCATGAAGAAGATGAGTCCGGCCCACTGCATAAACTGACGCGTGAATAGAGAGGACCCAACGCGGCGTCCGTAGGCTATCGCGGCGGCGAGCAATCCAAAAATAGAGCCGGATGCACCCAGCGTGAAGGCGCTGCCAAAGAGCGCAGAGGCAATAAACCCGACGATGCCGGCAACGGTGAATATGATGATGAGGCGAAACGGTCCAAAGAGTTCCTCGACGAGCGGGCCGAGCTGGCGAATCCACATCGTATTAAAAAAAATATGGAGCAGGCCGCCGTGCAGATAGATAGCGGTAACGGGCGTCCACCACAGTCCGTAGCCAAAAATAGGCTGGCTGCCCGTCATGCCCAGCTTAAAGCTGGCCTCCATGCTGGGGGATAAAAACTGAAGTGGATTGCTGAAGTTGCTAAATAACGCGCCCGGGTCGAGCGCTAGGCCCAGCACGTATAGGCCAATGCAGAGACCGGCGATGACGTTGGAAAAATCTATGCGGAGTCCGAGCTTGCGTGCGGCGGCGGTAGCGCCCCACAGGCCCGGTTTGCGCTGTCCGCAGTGAATGCAGGATTCGGCATCTTCACTTATGAGTTTGTGGCAGCTAGGGCAGAGAATGGACGCCAATTAAATACCCATACTTTCGTTTATTTCTGCTTGATACGCGTTGAGCTGATCTTCGTACACCTCTTCAACGGTGACGGCGCGACCGGCCTGCTGCGATTCCATCCAAGCGTAGGCAAGGGCAACCGAGCGCGCGCCCTGCACGATATCGACCTCAGGCTGGCCACCCCGTTTGATGCACTGGCCGAGTTCCCAATACTCAACGGCGATCAGCTTGCGGTCCGTCAGTTGAAACTCCAAGTCATACTCAAAGAGGCGTTCCCCGCCAAAGAGTGTGGCCGTTGCTTCGTCTAAATGGAAGTCGGGTACGAGATCGAGTAGGCGTGCATCGTCTATAGTTTCTTCGCCCTCTCGGTAGAGTTTCATGCGGCGTCCGGAGCGGTCTCCGGGCAAATCCATTGAGCCCAAGTTGCCGTAGAGGGCGCGCTTCCACATGCCTTCGCCGCGAGCGGCGTGGTCTTCCGTATACTGGGCGACTGCTCCGTTTTTAAACAGTATTGTCGCGTAGCTGGCGTCGTCTGCGGTAGCCTCGAACTCAGCCGGCATGTCTTTTTGCCAGCGCGCGTAGATTTGGGATGAGGATATCTGGTGCGCTCCGGTGTCTCCGGCCATAGGGTTGACACGCGTCTTTTCGTGCAGGCGCGTCTGCGCGTATACGCTGAGCGCGTCGCCGAGGAAAAATTCCATGATGTCGGTGAAGTGTACGCCGACGTCTAAGAGAACGCCGCTGGCATCCTTTTGGTGACGCCACACGGAAATCAGCATGCGGTTACTGCCGCCTATAGTATTGTGTAGCATGAGGCGCGGCGCGCCGATCGCTCCAGCATCGAGCAGAGCTTTGGCGAGGCGGTTAATCGGGTCACGCCGGTAGTTTTCCGCTACGGATAGAATGCATCCGGTGCGCTCAGACGCCTCGCGCATTTGCTTGCAGGCGCGCGTCGTTAGGCCGACGGGTTTCTCGCACAAGACGTGCCACCCGCGCTCCATCGCCTCAACCGCTACGGTGTGGTGGTGTGCGGGGAGCGTGCATATATCAACGGCCTGCACGTCGCCTAAGACGGCCAGCTCTTCTAGGCTCGAAACGGCCTGCGGACGCGTGCCGAGACGCTCCTGAGTCTGATCTGCCAGTGAGCGCGCGTTGTCGAGGTTCGGATCGCACGCGCCGACCAGTTTAAAGGGGGACAGACCCGAAGCCTGCAGTTCGGCCAAACCGTACATGTGGCGGTGGCCCATGCCGCCGCAGCCGACGATGGCCAGGGGGATCTTTGCGCTCATTGTGCGTCTCCTCGGTCCGCGCGCGGCGGCCTGTTCAGTGTAGCAGCTTACATCGACGCTTTTACAGCGTCGACGGTGTCAGCCTCATGCCAGAAAACTTCTCAACGCCGTCACCGTTCCATTTGACGCCCAAACCGGGGGATTCAGGTATGGTGAGCTGTCCCTTTTCATCGAGTGTAAAAGGCGTCTCAACTAGGTCTTCAATATAGGGGGCCGGCGTGATGTATTCCACCCAAGGAGCGGTAGGCACGGCTGCGACCAATTGGAGGTCAGCTGCCAGACCTACGGCGGTGTTCCAGCCGTGCGGCACGAAGAGGATAGAGTGGTCGTAGGCGTGCATAGCGATGCGGTATTCTTCGGATATGCCGCCCACTTTAGTTACGTCGGGCTGAATAAAGTCGACGGCCCGCTGTTCAATCCACGGCATAAACGCCTGTCGGCGGGTGATGACCTCGCACGAGGTAATGGGCAGTGGGGCGTGCTCCGTCAGTTTAATATACCCCTGTAGATCGTCGGGGCGTAGCGCCTCTTCAAACCAGGTGATACCGTATTCCTTAAGCATTTTGGCCGTTTCCAAGGCCCACTTGTAGCCGTGGGGCCAGTAGCGATCCGAGCCGCCGGCATCGACCATGAGTTCCACGTCGGGCCCCACCGCTTCGCGCGCCGTTTTAACGATCGCTTCGTCCATGGCGGCCGAGATGCGCCCAAACGGTCCCCAGCCCATCTTAATTGCTTTAAAACCGCGCTGCACGGCATCTTCTAAGCGAGGGGGAAGATGCTCCGGCTCGGTCATTAACAGGGAGCCATAGGGCTTTACCTTGTCACGGTAGCGACCGCCTAACAAGCGGCTTATAGGCTGTCCCGTCACTTTGCCAAAAATGTCCCACAAGGCGATATCAATGCCAGAAATGGCGTGCGTAATGGATCCTCCGCGTCCCTGCCAGAAGGTGGATTGATGCAGATTTTCACAGACGCGAACTGGTTCAATTGCACTTTCTCCGATGAGCATAGGGCGTAGGATGCCCAGGGCACCTTCGACGAGTTTGGCTGATGTGTAGACGCTGCCTAGGCCGACTACGCCTTCGTCGGTTATGACCTCGACGAGCGAATGCAGGTTGTCCTCTTCTTCAAATCCCTGGTCCCATCCGCCGTCGGGTGTGGCTCCGACGAGGGGAATGATGCGAATATCTTTGATTTTCATTGTTAGCTCCCGTAGTATTTAATTTGTATTTTGCGCAACCGCAGAACCTATAGAGCGGCGCGCTGTCTTTGTCAACTCCAAGGTGCTTTTGAGCCGCATGAAAATACACTCTGCTCTAATCGACATACAGACCCACAGGCCGACTAGCCTTTCCAACGGGACAGAGCGCTTGGGGCAGGCACGGCTGCGTAAGATCCTTCTTGTTGCTCTGCTTGCGGTGTTTGTGTTGCCCTTTGGTACGGGCACGGCGCATGCGACGTCCGCTCCGTTTAGTCGCGGTTTTAACCTGACGGGTTGGCTTCAGAGCAGCGGTCCGCGCGCGGTCCACTTTACGCGCTTTGGCTTGCAGGACCTGCGGCACATACAGGCGCTGGGAGCCGATGTTATTCGGCTGCCTATCAATCTGCATGCTATGGCCGGTCCGGCTCCAGAATATGCGCTAGATCCGCTCTTTCTTTTTTTTCTCGACCAGATAGTAGATTGGTGTGAGGAGCTCGGGCTTCATCTCATTTTGGATAATCACACCTTTGACGTGGATAGCGATACCGATCCGCAGATTGGCCAAGTGCTGGTGCCGGTGTGGCGTCAGCTCGCCGCGCGCTACGAGGGGCGCTCCGAGCGGCTGTACTATGAAGTGCTCAACGAGCCGCATGGGATAACAGATGCGGCGTGGAACGCAATACAGCAGAAGGTCATTGATGCGATTCGCCAGGTCGATACGCGCCACGTGATTGTCGTTGGTCCCGCTGGATGGAACAGTTACAATAACTTGGACGCTATGCCGAGCTATGCCGACGACAAGTTGCTGTATACGTTCCATTTCTACGATCCCTTCCTGTTTACGCATCAGGGCGCAAGCTGGGTCAACCCCTCTATGGAGCCGGTTGCAGAGATCCCTTTTCCGTTTGACGCGGAGCGCATGCCTAAAATGCCACCCGCTCTGGCCGGCTCGTGGGTGGGAAGTGCATTTTCGAGCTATCGAACAGAGGGCACGTTGGAGCGCTTAGACCGCCTCTTAGACATTGCTTCCCGCTTTGCTCAAGATCGGGATGTAGCCATTTTTTGCGGCGAGTTTGGCGTATACATTCCCAACAGTCCTTCCGAAGATCGACTGCGCTGGTACGAGGCCGTTCGGCTAGGTTTAGAGGCGCGCGGTATCGCCTGGACTACGTGGGATTACAAGGGAGGATTTGGACTGTTTAAACGCGGTAGTAACGAGATCTTTGCCCACGATTTAAACTTGCCTTTGCTGCGCGCGTTGGGGCTCAATACGCCTCTTCAAAGCCCGTTTGAGCACCGTCCACTCACGGCGGGTTTTTCTTTATATGAAGATTTTATCGGACCGCGCGTGACGGCGTCAAACTGGTCTGGGGCAGGTGAAGTCGACTATTTCTGGGAAGGGGAGCCGTCCGCTGGTCGCTACTGTATGCGCTGGCAAGGGGTGGATCAGTATAATCACCTGGGCTTTGATTTTACCCCTGACGTTGATTTTTCAGAGCTGGTCGAGGCGGGCTATGCGCTCTCCTTTGCGGTGCGCGGCAATACTCCTGGTTCGTCTTTCGACGTGCGCTTTATGAACGGCACCGACGACGGATTGCCTTGGCGTATGCGTCGAACCATAAGCGAGGATGTAGCGCGCTGGGATGATACGTGGCAGCAGGTGCGGTTGCCGCTGGATTCGTTTGTTGAGCACGGCGCTTGGGACGGTGTCTGGCACGAGCCAGAGGGGCGCTTTGACTGGTCTTTAGTTGATCGACTAGAGATCGTCGCCGAGCACCATGATCTAGTAGGACGGCGTTTCCTATTCGACGATTTGCGTTTAGTGGCTCCGGACGGCACGGCCGTGGCAATTGCGGAATCTGACCGGGCGCTGGATTATGCTCTTGAGGCCAGCTATCCCAATCCGTTTAATGCCAGCACGGTTGTGCGCTATAGACTGGGGAAGAGGAGCCCGGTCGATCTGAGCGTGTACAACGCCGTGGGGCAACGCGTGCGCACGTTAGAGCGCAGCGTTTTACCCGGTGGATCCCACCGCGCGACGTGGAATGGGCGCGATGAGTTTGGACGCAATGTAGCTAGTGGGATATACTACTATCGTCTGGAGACAGACGGATTTTTAGCCGCCGGGAAAATGACCCTGCTGCGCTGAGTAGGCGATAGCAGTACGTCACGAGTCATCGCATCTATCGTCGCAGTGCATGGCTATTCTGATACCCCGACAGGGAGAAATGGACATCGTGCAACCAATTATTATCGGCGCTGGGCGCGGTAGTCGCCTCAATGCGCTGACGGATGAACAGCCTAAGTGCTATGCGCCCATCGGCAACCGCCGTATTCTCGACTGGCTTTTGAATGCGCTGCGAGAGGCCGGTTTGTCTGCTCCTATATTTATCGGCGGATATCGCATAGAGCAGATTCGCACCGACTATCCCGAACTCGACTTCCGACACAACGCCGATTGGCCAAATAATAATATCCTCGCATCGCTTTTTTACGCAGAAGCAGACATGGATGCTGGCTTTCTATGCTCGTATTCAGACATACTCTATCGCACCTCTGTCGTGCAGCGCGCGTTGACGCATCCAGGCGATATTGTGCTCTGCGTAGATACGGAGTGGCGCGCCCGCTATGTCGATCGTTCCCAGCACCCAGAAGACGACGCGGAGAAAGTGATAGCCGACGGAGATAGAATCGTGCGTATAGAGCGCAGCATTGGTTCGGAGCAGGCCAGCGGAGAGTACATTGGCGTAGCGCGTTTCAACGACCTAGGCGCACGGGCCCTGCGCGACTACTACTACCGGGCACGAGCGGCATTTGCCGGTTCAATCTGGCGTGATGGCACTTCCTTTGAAAAGGCTTATCTGATCCATCTCTTCCAGTTTATGATAGAAGACGGTGTCGATGTTCGCATGGTTACGACGGACGGCGAGTATATGGAGATTGACACAGAAGAAGATTATGCTCTGGCCAACGTGCGCTGGCAGCAGGAATATAGAGATTAAATGTCAACATTAGATCACTACGGAACGCTGTTTCCCACTGCGGTGGTGGGTTCGATGCCGCGGCCTGACTTTGTGCGTGAGATTGTCACGGGCGGACGCGGCGAAGACGCGGCGCGGCAGGCCGAACTAATGAATCGGGCCGTTGCATATATCGTATCGCTGCAGGAGCAGGCCGGCATTGACATCGTCAGCGACGGGGAATGGCGTCGTGCGTCTTATATCGGCGTTATCGCCGAACTGGCGCACGGTTTTACGCTCGGTGAAGAAGACGGTCGGCCATGGACGATTGTTACGGACCGGCTCGAAGAAAAGAATCCGGGCTTTATCGCGTCTGAGGTGCGTCATTTAAAGGCCGTTACCAACCGTCGTATCAAGACGACGCTCCCCGCGCCCGCCCTCTTGGGCGAACGCATGTGGGATGAGCAGAAATCATCTGCGGCATATCCGACTCGGCGCGCCTTTGTGGAGGCCTGCGTCCCGGTGCTGCGCTGCGAATTGACGCTGCTGCGAGACGAAGGGGTTGACGTCGTGCAGATAGATGATCCTCACCTGTGCCTGCTGGTAGATGATTCGGTGCGGGCAGAATACGCCGATGCCGACGCAGAAGCGGCCTTTTCCGCAGAAATGATCAACGCCGTTGTGGAGGGCATCGAAGACGTTCGGTTGGCTGTCCATCTGTGCCGCCGGGCTGGTGCACGCGTGCGCGGAGAAGCGATGCGCACGGGCGGATACGGGCCGATTATTCGCTATTTGAATGCGCTTAGAGTGCATCATCTAACCATGGAATTTACCGCGCCGGGAGCAGGTGATACGGAGGTGTTTGGTGCGCTGCGCGACGACTTTGAAATCGGCTTGGGCTGTCTGGGCGTGCATCCGGGTGAGGTGGATTCGGTCGACCAGATCGTAGAGCGGGTTGAGCGCGCGCTCCGCTATCTGCCCGCCGAGCGTATCGTGCTGAACCCGGACTGCGGGTTTGCGCCTGGATCGGCGGCCCGGGTCGATTTGGAAGAAGTGTATGAGAAATTGAAGAATATGGTGGAAGCTGCCCACCGCCTGCGCGACTGCTACTCATAGCGTCGCTTCGCGCATTTTACCCCCCTGTTTGTTCCTCTTGAGGCGTGTCATTGCCCCGTCTATATTGGGCCCTGTGCAATGGGTTCTACGATCCCTAATTATTGCACTGCTGGGCTCTTATACGCTGTCCGCAGACCAATTGCGTTTCGAATCGGCCGCTCAATGGAAAACGTGGGACCTGCCGGGCGGTGCGGTGGAAGTCTTGCCGAGTGGAATCGTACGACCGGTGGCGATTCTGCGTCACGCCAATGCTGCGCGCAACGCGCGCGATTTCGGCGGCGGCGTGCGCGGTGCTGGATCAAACCGCGCTCTGGCTAGTGCAGTCATTGATGGCGATGAGCACACTGGCTGGGCTCCCCGTCCGAGCGCGTCGCAGCGCGATGCGTGGATCGAGATCGATCTCGGTCGCGCTGTTTCAGCCGAGTGGATAGAACTTGTTTTTGATGCAAGTGCACCGCCCTTTGAACTGTTTGAAATTTTGGTGTCCAACGGGGCGATGATGCGCGATGAGACACGCTCATTTATCGAGGGCACGCTGGTCTACCCCATCCGCCACCGCTACGTGGAAAACAGCCGCCACCGCGTGCGATTTGCGCTGACAGATCCCGCACAATCTCTCGTTAAAAACGTGTACGTGCAGGTTTTACAAAGCCCGGCGGGTGCTCGCTTGAGTGAAATAATAGTGCAAAGCTTTGGCGATAACTTGGTGTTGGGAGCCATTGATCGCGGTGGGGAGGTCGATATCGCCGTGGAGGTGGACGATCCGCTGGCCATCAGCAAAGGGCGACTGCTGGCAGCCGTCGATGGGCTGGTGACGACGGCTTGGTACCCGACTGGACGAGAGGTCAACGCAGAAGATACCTATGCGCACATAAAGGTCGACCTGGGTGCTTCGTACCGGATTGATTTGCTGCGTCTGATTAGCGGCGTTGGAGGCCGATTCGACTTTCGCTTTTACGAACTGGAGACGTCCGACGGTTCGCTGGCGCCCGATGGATCGCTCGTTTGGCAGAAGCATTTTTCCGGCGTGCAGACGAACCTGCCGTCAGGACAGGGTCTCGTCGATCACGCTTTTGCGCCGCTACCGGCGCGTTTTGTGCAGGTGCGATGGAAGTTTTGGGATAGCAACTGTCAGAACGGCTCTGCGCAGAATACGGGCTGCTTTGCCTCGGGGCGGACGCAGGAAGTGCAGATTTTTGGCGAGGGCTACCCAGAGCAGGTGAGACTGCGCTCGCCCATACTGGATTTAAACGGAGATAAAAACGTTCATGCGTTGCGCTGGCAGGCCGTCGGCGATAGGGCGGCTCGCGTCGAACTGCGCACGCGTTCGGGTAATGCTCTGGAAACGGAAACGGTATTCTATAATCGCGATAACAAGGAGATTACAGAAAAGCAGTGGAATCGTCTGATCCCTTCCTTTCGCGGTCGCGTGGACACGTCCCTTGTCGTGGGGGGAGATTGGAGTCCTTGGAGCAGTTCTTATGCGCGTTCGGGGCAGGGATTTCTCTCGCCGTCTCCCCGGCGCTATGCCGAGATAGAGGCGCGCCTAATTGCCGGAGATAGAGGCCGTGCGGCCGCTGGGCTTGACTGGGTGGCGCTCGATTACTCGGCGCCGCTGGCGGCTCGAGTGCTGGGCGAGGTGTATCCCGTTGAGGTGCGGCCCGGAGTCGAAGAGGAATTCACCTACTTTGTGCGCGCGTCGCAGAGTGCGCGCGGCTTTGATCGGATTGCACTGGAATCGACCGCGTCGTTGCGCTTTGTCAGCGCGGCGATTGAGAACGAGCCCGTTTCTGTAGAGGTGTCAGTAGAGCGGGCGGGCTTTAGTGCGCGCTTTCAGCGTCGAGTGCGCCAAGATGAGTTGGTAGAACTGCGATTTGCTTCTGAGGTTTTTGTGCAGGCGACGCGCTTTGACGCTTTTTTACAGGACAGCTCTATGGATGTAGCGGTTCGACAGCGCGTCGAGGCAGGCGATGCTACCGACCAGGTCGAGAGCAGCACCAACGCCGTGTACCTGTCGCTTACAGAGGCGCTCTTTGTCAACGTCGACTTTGGCGCGTCGTGCGTTACGCCCAACGGGGACGGTGTGAACGAAGCGTTAGAAGTGCATTTTGACCTGATAAACATGTTGGAACACCGACCCCTGTCTCTGCACGTATTTGATGCAGGGGGTCGTCGAGTGCGGTCGATCGAGCATTTGGCCGTCGCGGGACCACATACACTTGCTTGGGATGGAATGGATGAGGGAGGGCGGCGCGTGCCGCCCGGAATTTACGTCGTGCGCCTGCGCGTCGAAGGCGATGCGCGTGCTCAGAGCGCATCTCGCGCAGTCAGTGTAACCTATTAAGTATTCTGTCCGCAGCAGAGGCGTTGCGAGTAAAGGCTGTCCTGCTTATTACTTAAGCGCACAGTAAATCGTTTAAAATCACCGTTAACAGAGAGCGTTATATGGTAGAACAGGTTCAAGCAGCCCCAACTAAGCCGGCTATTCTGACAACGACCGTCGGCTCATATCCCGTGCCTGAATGGTTGGTAGCCCTTCCCAGCGAGCAGGCGGTCTCCGACGCTACGCGCGTCGTATTTGATACGCAGCGTCAGACGGGTATCGATTTGCCAACCGATGGAGAGCTGTATCGGTTTGATATAAACCACCCCGATACGAATGGCATGATTGAGTATTTTGTGCGCCCGATGGGCGGCACGCGGTCTGTATTTGGTCGCAGTGAAGTAGAGGAGTTTGCCGCCATGCAGACGATGGGCTTTCGCGCCAAGCCGGCGGCTGTTATTGACGAAGCGCTGTCCGAGGGGGGGCTCGATTTGCTGTCGGACTGCGCGCGTGCCGCTGCGGTAGCTGGAGGACCGTTTAAATTCACGCTGACAAGCCCCTATATGCTCGCGCGGACTTTACTTGATCGCCACTACGGTGACTTTGAGGAAATGCTCATGGCCGTTGCCGACGTGCTGGGAGCGCAGGTGCGAGGCCTGCCCTGCGCATGCATTCAAATTGACGAGGCCAATATTCCCGGCAATCCAGATCATGGCCCCATGGCTGCGAAGGCTCTTAATGCCGTTCTAGATCAGGTGGATGAAGGTACCACGCGCGGCGTTCATTTCTGTTTTGGAAACTACGGCGGCCAGACAATCCAATCGGGCACGTGGAAAGCGCTGCACGCTTTTTTAAACGAGCTACACTGCGACCATCTAGTGTTGGAATTGGCACATCGGCCAGAGGATGACTTGCAGGCACTTCGAGAGATTGATTCGCGTATCCAAATAGGCATTGGCGTGGTAGACGTCAAGGTTAACCATGTCGAGACCGCCGATGGGATTGCGCGCAGTATCGAGGCGGCCGAAAAAGTAGCCGGTCCCGGCCGTGTGCGCTACATACACCCCGACTGTGGGTTCTGGATGCTCAAGCGGTCCGTTGCAGATCGAAAAATTGCGGCGTTAGCCGCCGGTCGCGATTTATATTTGGGTTTATAAATGTCGAAAATAAAAAAGCCGGTCGAACGCACAGCGCGTTCGACCGGCTTTTTTATTTGTGCCCACAGGGAGCGCCCGACCTGCGTTTAGCGCATGTAGCCGACCGCTTCTTTTGCGAAGTAGGTGAGAATCATATCGGCACCTGATCGCTTGATCGAGGTCAAAATTTCCATAACAGATTTCTCTCGTTCGGCCCATCCCCGCTCGGCAGCCGCTACAACCATACCGTATTCACCCGATACGTTATAGGCGGCAATGGGCACGTCGAAGGCTTGGCGGGCCGCTGCTATTACGTCGAGATAGGCTAGCGCCGGTTTGACCATGACGACGTCGGCCCCCTCTCTTATATCCAGTGTAATTTCGCGTAGCGCCTCGCGCGCGTTGGCCGGATCCATTTGATACGTTTTTTTGTCACCTTTTTTAGGCGCTGAGTCGAGTGCTCCGCGAAAAGGTCCGTAAAAGCACGAGGCATACTTGGCCGAATAGGCCAAAATGCCCACGTGGCTGAAACCCGCATCGTCGAGGGCCATGCGGAGTGCACCTATCCGTCCGTCCATCATGTCGGACGGTGCGACCCAGTCGACCCCAGCTTCGGCGTGTGAAAGCGCCATGCGGCACAAGACCGTTATGGTTTCGTCGTTGACGATTTCGCCATCGATGACGAGCCCGTCGTGACCGTGGTTGGTGTAGGGATCCAGCGCGATATCAGTTTGCACGCAAAGTTCGGGCACTTCGGACTTGATGGCGGCGACGGCCCGTTGAATCAGTCCGTTGGGATCGTACGACGCGGTGGCCTTATCGTCTTTCTCCGCAGAATAGCCGAAGAGGTTGACGGCCGGAATGCCGAGTTCATATACCTGGCAGCACTCGTGCACTAGTTCGTCTACGGAGAAGCGAAACTGACCGGGCATGGATTCAATAGGCTGGCGCTGCCGCATTCCCTCAGTAACGAATAGGGGTAGAATGAGGTCATCGGCACGCAGGGCCGTTTCTCGCACGAGGCTGCGCACGCTTTCCGAGCGGCGTAGACGACGTGGGCGGTGGGTGAGTTCCATGGGTATAGCTCCTGTATGCTGATCGAGTCAGTGCGTGTCATTGGCGCGATGTATTACGCACCTATAGGCTTTTAACCAATGAAAAGAATAAACGAAACTTTCTACAATTGACCACGTCTAAGCGTTTGGATGGGATCTAGCGGGTATCTCTCGTGCTTTGGCAAAGAACGTAGAGAGCGTTTATTTTTCCAATATACATCTATGTCGTGAGGGCGCCGTATTGTGATAAGACGAATAGGTAGTGCACTGGCCCTACTGTGGGGTATTGCGCACGTCGATGCGGAAACGCTGGTAGAAAAAGCATATGAGGCAGGTCAGCTCGACCTCGGCACTGCGTTGCTGTACCAACTGCAGGGTATGCGCGATAGAACAGAGCTTCCGATCGCATACCGGGAGAGCATGCCGCACGCTTTCTGTGGCACGCCCCACGTCGTGCATGCCGTGTCTGCCTTGCCGCATATGGACGCGGACTACGCTCGCCGTTTGGGCAAACTCGTGCAGCGTCGTCCCAGTGCCGATTTTAGTACCGTTTCGCCCAGCGGTCGCTTTCGCGTACACTACGATACTGAAGGTTCTGAGCGGGTCGATCCAACGGACTCCAATGCCAACGGCGTGCCAGACTACGTCGATCTGACTATGGCAGTGCTCGACAGCGTCTGGGTTTTGCAGATTGATCAAATGGGCTATAGTCCACCGCCCGAAGATGGCGGGGTAGATGGCGATGAGTACGACGTATATATCGTCGACTTAGGACGCGGTGGCGCGTACGGCTTTACCTATCCTGAGCGCGCCGGTAAAACCTCGTCGAGCTATCTCGAAATCGATAACGACTACGCTAACCCAATATACCAGCAGACCAAAGGACTCGACGCGCTGCGCGTGACGATTGCGCACGAATTCCATCACGCGATTCAGTTTGGATACTACCAAGGCAGCGATAGTATCTGGTGGCAGGAGAGCACGTCTACGTGGATGGAAGAGGTGGTCTATCCGGAAGTCGACGACTATCTGCAGTACCTACCCAGTTTTTTAGGGGCTCCCCACCGCGCGCTCAACTCGGGTAGCCGCGTGGGTGCAGACTTCCACATCTACGGCACGTCTATTTTTTCCCTTTTCCTCGATCAGCGCTACGGCCCGCACGTCAATCGCCTCATATGGGAAGAAATTGGTCGGCGCGGTAACGCTCGGTTAGAGCACTTTAATCGCATGCTGCTCGACATACAGCCCGGCGGCTTGAGCGTCGCGCTGAGCCAATTTGCCGTGTGGAACTACTTTACGGGTCTGCGCGCTCGCGAGGCGTACTATGCCGAGGGGTATAAATACCCGCTCGTGCCCACGCACGATTTGGAGGTCGACGATGGGGTCAGTGCCCGCGATGAATACGACCTGGACGCAACCGCCAGCGCTTATGTGCGCCTTCAGCCGCGCCTGCGCGGCGGCGGCATTCATCTGAAATTTAGCGCAGAGCGTGGTTCGTGGCAGCGTCACTTACTTCTCGTGGGCGCAGATAGCGCGGTGGTCCAGACGCTGAACGACGAACAGACGAGCGTGGCGAGCTGGGATCAGTATCGCGAGGTCGTCATGGTGATTACGTCGGGAGAAGAGTCGGGTTTTGCCTACGAATATGCGTTGGAAGTAGAGTATGATCCCCAATTGACGGACGCACCTCCAGCTCTGACGTCTGTGCTGCGCCCGCCCATGCCCAACCCCTTCTACGCAGGCTCAGACCAAGAGGTGCGCATCGTATTTGATCTGGCTGAGCCGAGCCGAGCGACCCGTATTTCCGTCCATACGGCAGCTGGCCAATTGATTTGGCAGACGGCGCCCGCATCGCGTGCGGCGCGTCAGGGGCATTCCGTTTTGTGGGATGGCCGCAACGCCGCCGGCAAACGGGTCGCTTCGGGTATATACTATCTGGTCTTGGAAGCCGACGGTCGGTTCGCTAGCCGCCCACTAGCGATTCTACGCGACTAGTGGTCTTGCTCAAGACGAGCAAGAGAGCATCGAGCAGCCTGCTCGGTGCCGCGCCCACTCGGGTCGCTTCTGCGCGTGCTCTTCGTTTTCCGGTTGTTCATCGTAGGGGTGACGTAGCACGTCTAAAAGCTTGCTGAAATGAGAGAAATCGCCCTCTTCTGCACGGTCGATAACTAGCTGAGCCATAAAGTTGCGCAGCACGTATTTGGGGTTGGCCGCGTTCATTGTCGCGGTGCGCTCTGGTGGCACCTGGGCACAGTACGCGCGCAGCCAGGCGATTAGCCGCTGACGGTAGTCGTCTGTGAGCTGTGCAGGGTCGTAGTAGGCGTTCATCAGAGGAGCTATCAGCCTTGCATCATCGGCATTGCCTGCAGCTTCTGCGTCCACGTTGGCGAGCGCGCGATAAAAGAGCGTCATATCCGTTTCCACCAGCGGCAGGATGGCCTGTAACTCATCGGCTAAGGTGGCGTCGTATTGGGTCAAGCCAAGCTTTTGGGTGAGCATACCGTGCCACTGTCGCTCGTATTCGGTGTGATAGGAGTCGAGTATGTGCTGCATGGAATCGACGTCTTTAATAAGGGGAAGGAGCGCCTGCCCTAACTTGGCTAAATTCCAGTGGGCTATGGGGGACTGATAGTCATAGCGATATCGCCGCCCCGAGGCGTCGGTGGTATTGGGCGTCCAGCCCGGATCGTAGTTTTCGAGCCATCCGTAGGGACCGTAGTCGATCGTCAACCCCAAGATAGACATGTTGTCGGTATTCATGACGCCATGCACAAAGCCCACGCGCATCCAGTGCGCCACGAGCGAGGCGGTGCGCTGGACGATTTCTTCGTACCAGCGTAGATACGTTTCTTCGGACGGAGTGCCCAAGTGGGGAAAATCTGTGCGGATTGTGTAGTCAACAAGCTGCTGTAGCACGTCCTGTTCGCGCCGCGCCGCAAAGAGTTGAAACGATCCAAAGCGAGTAAAAGATGGAGCAACGCGGCAGACGACGGCGCCGGGTTCTGCTTTGGGGTGGCCGTCGTAAAACATATCGCGCACCACGCCTTCACCTGTAGTGACCAGACTGAGGGCGCGTGTGGTGGGCACGCCTAAGTGGTGCATGGCTTCGCTGCAGAGAAATTCGCGCACTGAAGAGCGTAGCACAGCTAGACCGTCGGCCGTGCGGGAATACGGCGTGGGGCCGGCACCCTTTAACTGCAAGACCCAGCGCTCACCTTGTCCGTTGACGACTTCGCCGAGGTTGATGGCGCGACCGTCACCCAGTTGCCCAGCCCAGTTGCCGAACTGATGCCCTCCATAGCAGGTGGCGTGCGGATCCATATCAGGTAGCATGCGATTGCCGACAAAAACGTCGGCAAAGTCCTGCGTTTGACACAGGGCATCAGACAGCTCGAGTCTGTTGGCGACTTCTCTGGAATAGGCGACCAAGCGCGGCTGTTTCACCTTGGCTGGTCGCACGCGAGAATAGCAGGCGGCTTCCACTTGGCGCACGTAGTTGTCGTCGACGGGGTCGGCCGGCAGCTCGTGCGTGAAGCGGTTGTCAAAGTGCAGTGCGTCTTCCAATTTTTCGGCGTTCATTGGGCTCCGTGCAAGGCAGAGATTGAATGGGGCTGTCTGTGGTAAGTATGTTCTCGCAGTCGTCGTGCAACGATGCGGAACAAGTTCCTAAGTATATACGGTCGTCTCTGCAATGCGAAAGGCGATCCGCGTGCAAACGATCGCTTCAACTAGACGGGAGAAATGTCATGGTGCATAAGATTCACAAGATTGCTCTTGTTACAGATGATATTAATGAAGCCGTGCGATTCTATACGCAAACGCTCGGGCTGACGGTACTGGAACGCTTCTCCAATGGGGACGACGAGGACTACGTTTTCTTGGACGCCGGTGGCATCATACTCGAGTTGATGCCGCAGGAGCCTACGGGCTTGGACCTGGGTTTTCACCACATATCATTCGAAGTCGACAGCGTAGATGAGAGTACACAGGAGCTGAAGGATAAAGGCGTCCCCATACTCAAAGAGCCGTTCGACGTCGGCAGTGGCATTCGCCTAGGTGTATTTGAAGGACCCAACGGGATGAATCTCCAGCTCTACCGCCGCGATCGATGAGGTCTCTGTGCGCGCCGCTAGCTCTTGCTCTAGTCAAAAAATCCCAGTATGTCGACGGCGTTCTCTCGGGCTACATCCTCGTTCAACGTTACGCCCAGTCCGGTTGTTTCGCGCGTGGCAATATGGCCGTCTTCGATAAGCGGTCCTTCAACCACGAGGTTTTCCCATACGGCATTGTCCAGATGGTGAAATTCCAGCGCTAGGAAGTTGGGCACGGCGGCGCAGACGTGCGTCATCGCTACGGTGCCAATCGGTCCACAGATATTGTGCGGGGCCAGCGGCATGTAGTACAGGTCGGCCATTTCGGCTATGCGCTTGCCCTCTGCCAATCCACCGGCCTTAGCCATATCGGGCGATACGATATCGGCTGCCTGCGTATGGATGAGTTCGCGGAAGCCAAAGCGCGTGTAAAAGTTCTCGCCCGTGCAGATTGGCGTGCGCGATGCCTCCTTCACTTTTTTCATGGCCTCCACGTTTTCGGCTGGCACGGGATCTTCGAGCCAGAGCAGGTCGAGGGGTTCAAATGCTTGGGCTACCTTAATGATATCTACGGGTGCATAGGCCCAGTGTGCGTCAATAGCCAAATCGGTTTTGGGATCGAGTGCTTCGCGAATTGTGGTCACGACCTCGACAAAGTGGTGAATATGGTCGTTGCTGATGCAACGGTTGTAAGGATCGCGGCGATCGGGCAGTGGATCAATATCAAATTTGATGGCTGAGAAACCGCGTGCCTCTACTTCCTTAGCTTTTTGTGCATAGGACTGCGAATTTTCTTCTTCTCCGGCATTGCAGTCGTTGTATACGCGAACTCGGTCGCGAAAGCGGCCTCCCAGCAGTTGCCAGATGGGACAGCCCAGCGCTTGTCCGGCAATGTCCCAGAGTGCCATTTCGATGCCGCTGATCGCGCTCATTACCGCACCCTGATAATAGCCCGATGCCGACATAGAGCCCATCATATCGCGGAACAGCTTGTCTACGTCGAGCGGATTTTGTCCGATAAGCGCGCGCGTTAACCGAGTGTCTACGGCGATTTGGTGAACACCCGCTCCGTGGTAGGCCTCTCCGGTGCCAACGATACCGCTGTCCGTCTTAACGCGAACCAGGACCCACGGAAAAGGCTGTAAGAGTAAGGTTCCAATGTGCGTAATCTTCATGATGTGCTCCTTTCGCGCGAAAGATACGCAATGCTAAGAGGAACGACCATAGCATCTTGGCACACGCGGCGTACGGATCTACATTCCTGTCTCATATACGACGTGCTAAGCCCTGACCAACTGCATTGGAGAAAAGCAGAATGCCCACAACGATCAAAGACGTTAAGACCATTCTCACGCGGCCCGAGGGGACGCCGCTGGCGATTATAAAGATTGTCACGTCCGATGACGGCCTCCACGGGTTGGGCTGTGCGACCTTCACCCAGCGCATCCGCGCTGTATACACTGCGATAGAGGAACACCTCAAGCCGTTTCTACTGGGGCGGGATGTCGATGAGATTGAGCAGATTTGGCAGATGGCTATGGTCAATAGCTACTGGCGCAATGGACCGGTCCTCAACAATGCAATTTCCGGCGTTGACCAAGCGCTGTGGGATATCAAAGGCAAGCGAGCGGGCATGCCGGTGTATCAGCTGCTGGGAGGTAAGTGTCGCGAAGGAGCGGCCTGCTACGCCCATGCCGATGGCAACACGCCGCAGGAAGTGGCCGAATGCGTGCGCCAGGTGCAGGAGTTGGGTTATCGCTATATCAGAGTCCAGCTGGGCGGCTACGGCGGCCTGTCAAAAGATATCGCTAAGCCCGAGGGCGCACCGGAGGGACACTATTTTGATCGCAAGCAGTATATGCGTGCGGCGCTCGAGATGTTTGAGTGTGTGCGGAAAGAAGTGGGCGACGAGGTCGAGTTGTTACATGACGTGCACGAGCGGCTGACGCCGATTGAAGCGGTTGGATTCGCCCGCGATGTCGAACAGTTCAAGCTGTACTTTTTAGAAGATCCACTGGCGCCGGAAGACTTGGAGTGGTTTAAAAATATTCGCCAGCAGTGCGCCACGCCCATTGCGATGGGCGAACTGTTTAACAATCCGCGCGAGTGGCAGCCGCTCATCGAGGGCAGGTTAATTGACTTCCTACGCATGCACGTCTCGCAAATGGGGGGCATTACCCCAGCCAGACACGTGGCTGCCGTGGCCAATATGTACGGCATTCGCACTGCGTGGCACGGGCCGGGTGATACGTCTCCGGTTGGGCATGCGGCCAATCTTCACTTGGACCTGTGGGCACCCAACTTCGGCGTGCAGGAATGGTACCGGCCCGAGTTGGCGCGGCGCAATTCAGAGGGCGCCAAGCTCAACCAGCGTTCCTACGATATGTTCCCCGGCCTGCCCGAAGTGCGCAATGGGTATATGTATGCAAATGATGGTCCGGGTTTGGGTATTGACATCGACGAGGATTTAGCCGCCCGCTTTCCACTGGCCGATGCGGTTGGACGAGGTGAGCCGGCCCGGCTGCCGGACGGCACGCCGGTGCGACCCTAAGGCGATGTTCCTGCGAACCTGCTCATGCCCCTTGCCAGTCGACTATGTAGCGGCACATTCTTTGGCCTCGTTCCGACATCTTCCCATACTGAGCCAAGGGCAGTGCGCCCTCTGATCCTGCGCGCATAAACCACGGAGCAAAGTAGCCCGCACTCGTCATGATCCGCGGCGCAGTCGAGCGATTAGCGGTGCCGCCATGCCACGTGCGGACGTCCCGTACGATGGCGGTGCCGGTTGGCGCGCAGGCGGCGGCTTCCTTCCAATGGGTTGGTTCATCTTTCAGTGTGGGGGGGCGCACGCGCGTGCGTTGGGTTCCCGGTACGAATCGGATGGCACCGTTTTCCACCGTAAAATCGGTCATGAGATAGTTTATCACGATAAAAGGCGCGGGTAGGTCGTAGATATTGACCTGACCGAGTGGATCAGCGATCACGTCGTTTATATCCGAATGCAGATGCTGAATTTTCGCGCCAGGATGCGAGTAGTCTCCCCCGGCGCCCGAGCACGTGTAGTCCTTGCTGTTCCAGATGGCGTCGAGCACGGGTAAAACGGTGGATAGATCTACTAGCATAGCCCATTCGGGGTGGTGTATCTGCTGGCCAAAAGAGTAACGCGCATAGCCGCGATTTGCTGCTTTAAAAGGCGTGGCGCGATGCTGCTCTTCGACGACGCGCTGTGCGCCGGCCTGAGCAAAGGCCAGCTGCGCAGGGGTCAGCGTATCGCTCAGGGCGACAAACCCATCGCGCGAGAAGATTTCGACGGCTTTTGAAATTTTGTTGCAGGGCACCAGTTCAATGTCAAGCATATATGCACCTCCAATAGATTTCCGGGACCAGAAAGACCAAGCGTCAGTATAAAATACGTGTAGATAGCCATCTGCGCATGCGTGGTGGATCGAGTTGTCCAGCGCACGCGATATACGTACCCTCTCGGTTCGAAACGGTTTTTTCACACCCTGGGACAATGGTATTCCCATGCAACGAACTCCACAGCGCGGCGTATCGTTACGGGCCATTTTCATAGGTCTGCTCTGCTGCGCGACGCTTTCCCTAGGCGAGTCGTATGGCGTCCTCGTCGTGCGCGGGTCTGCCATGGCGGCCGACTATTCCACGGGGGCGGCACTCGTCCTGTTTTTTCTGCTGACCCTCGTTCTCAATCCCCTCGCGCGTCTACTGACCGGATCGCGTCTGGACAGTCGGGAATTAGCTACCGTATACATCATGATGATTGTGGCTGCTGCAATCCCATCGTGGGGATTTGTCATGAACCTCATTCCCTTCCTGGGCGGTTTATTCTATTACGCGACGCCGGAAAACGACTGGTCCCATAGCATTCATCCGTACGTGGCCGATTGGTTGGTAACGCAGGATCGCACGGCTATATGGAAGCTTTTTGAGGGAGCCGCGCGCGGGGAGCCGGTGCCCTGGATTTTGTGGTTAAAGCCCCTAAAGGCGTGGTTCTTTTTTATCATCAGCATCTATTTTGCGACGCTTTGCGTTCTCGTTATGCTGCGCAAGCAGTGGATGGAAAACGAGCGGTTGCTCTTTCCATTGGCAACGCTGCCGTTGGAGTTGGGGCGACAGGAGTCAGGTATGTGGTTGCCGCCCCTGCTGCGGAACTACCTGACGTGGGTCGGATTTGCCGTGCCCTTTGTCGTGTATGCAATAAACGGTCTGCACTCGTACTTTAGCTTCTTCCCCTTCATACAGCTCAATACTTACGTGCGTTTCCTACGGGATTCGATCGGACTTAACCTGCGACCGCGCTTTGAGGTTATTGGCCTGTCGTATCTGCTCAGCTTAGACGTGTCTTTGGGCGTTTGGCTCTTCGCTTTTTTGGCCATACTGCACTCGGGCGTTGAGCAGCTGCTGGGATGGAGTATTGGGCCGGGACAGCCTTATTCGATGCCCGCTACCCCAAGCGTTGCTCACATGGCTCAGGGGGCCATGTTTTTTTTGGTGTGCGCCAGCATTTGGTCGGCTCGTCGCCACCTGATAGACGTTGTATGGTCGGCTATGGGGTGGGGGCGTCCCCTAGATGATAGGGAGGAAATCATGTCGTATAGAACGGCCGTATTTGGTTTTCTGCTCGCGTCTCTCTTCGCCGTTGTGTGGCTATCAAAGACGGGTTTGGGCTACGGTAGCGCACTCTTTTATTACCTGCTGTGCATCGTCACGTTTATCGGTCTGGCACGCATTGTCTCACAGGCAGGTTTGGCCTACGGAGTTTCGCCCGTGGCGCCTCCAGTTTTTACCGTTACGGTGCTGGGTCCGGGCGCGCTGGGTCCGAGTGGTTTAACGGCGCTGGGTATGAACTTTCCCTGGTCTGCCGATCTGCGCACTTTTGTTATGGCTTCGGCGGCTACGGGACTCAAAATTGCCGAAGTGACGCGTTTGGAGACCCGTCGGCTTTTTGTGGCTATTGCGCTGGCGATCTTAGTTACTCTCGTGTCGTCCACTTGGATTATTGTGACGCTGTCCTACACCTATGGCGGGATTAATCTCGGTGGCTGGGGATTTGGCGGATTGACTCAACTGACGGGGAACTGGATTGCGCACAATATCCTCAATCCCGAAGGCGTATACGGCTGGCACCTGGTGTATACGGGAATTGGAGGGGCTTTAATGGCGGCCCTCACGTATCTCAAAGCGCGTTTTGTCGGTTTTCCAATCCACCCCATTGGTTTGGCACTGGGCTATACCTATCCTATCAGTCAGATATGGTTTTCCGTGTTTATTGCCTGGTTGCTCAAGGCAGTCATACTTAGATACGGCGGCGCCAAGGGGTATCGCTTGCTGCGTCCTTTCTTTCTCGGTATGGTGTTGGGTGCTTTTGGCGCGGCTGGTCTTTGGCTGGTGATTGATGCGTGGGGAGGAAACACCAACTGGTTTACGCTATAACGTCACGTGTGGGGCACGTGCAATAGGCAGGTGATTCGACTAGGAGCTCAGTGAAATTGTGTTTGTCGATTAGACGCGCTTGTCGGTAAGCGATATCCCAGCTGCGAAATTTGCTTGACAAAGTATACGCACCACGTAGCTTTTCGGGTCTACACATTACACCATTTTGTACACTTTTTTAACTTATTCTGAACAAGAGGAGACTTGAGTTATGAAATTTGAAACGCTTTGCCTGCATGCAGGCCAAGAGCCCGATCCGACGACGCTGTCTCGCGCTGTGCCCCTGCATCGAACGAGTTCGTACGTGTTCAAAAATACGGAACACGCGGCCAATTTATTCGGTCTTAAAGAGCTGGGCAACATCTACACGCGCATCATGAACCCGACGCAAGATGTGCTGGAGCAGCGCGTTGCCGCGCTGGATGGCGGTATGGCTTCGTTGGCCTTAGCTTCCGGTACGAGCGCCATTTTTTACAGCGTCGTCAATTTGTGCCAGGCCGGTGACGAGATCGTTGCGGCTAATGATCTTTACGGCGGAACCTATACGCAGTTTAATGACATACTGCCGCAGTTCAATATCAAGACGAATTTTGTCGATCCCAAGGATCCCGAGAACTTCGCTAGGGCCATCACTCCTAAGACCAAGATGCTTTACTGCGAAACTGTGGGTAATCCGGCACTTAATATAGCAGATGTATCAGCTATAGCTGATATAGCGCACGCACATGGTTTGCCCTTAGTGGTCGACAGCACTTTCACTACTCCGTATTTGCAGCGTCCCATTGAACACGGAGCCGATATCGTCGTACATTCGTTGACTAAGTGGTTGAATGGGCACGGCACGGGAATTGGTGGCATCGTGGTCGATTCGGGTAAATTTGACTGGCAGTCGGATAAATTTCCGCTGATGGTCGAACCTGAGAGCAGCTATCATGGCGTGCGTTGGGCCTACGATTTGGGTCCACTTAGTCCATTAGCTTTTATTCTTCGCATGCGTGTAGTGCCGCTGCGCAATTTGGGTGCCTGTATTTCGCCAGATAATTCTTGGTCTTTCTTGCAGGGAATCGAAACTTTGCCACTGCGGATGGATCGTCACTGCGAAAACTCGTTGGCTATTGCCAAACACCTGCAGGAACACAACGCCGTCGAATGGGTACGCTTCCCAGGGTTGGAAGATGATCCTTCTTATGCACTCAACGAGAAGTATCTCGATGGCAAGGGTGGCGCTATGGTTGTATTTGGTATAAAAGGGGGCGCGGCCGCCGGTAGCAAATTTATCGATGAACTGGGTCTCTTTTCTCATCTGGCCAACGTCGGTGACGCTAAGAGCTTGGCTATCCACCCAGCCACTACAACGCATTCGCAGTTGGGTGAAGAGCAGCAACTAGCAGGTGGTATTACCCCCGAGTTGGTCCGCCTTTCAGTCGGTTTGGAAAACGCCGCTGATTTAATTGACGATATCGATCAGGCTTTAGCCAAAGCTACGGCCTGAGGTTCGTTTGGATTTACAGCAATATGAAGAGCGTGGAATCGGGTCTGCCGAGACCCGATTCCACACATTTGCGCGTCAAGAACCATTGGTGTTGCGCAGTGGGGAAACGATAGGACCGGTTACATTGTCTTACGAGACCCACGGCCAACTCAATGCCAACCGTGATAACGCCATTCTTGTTTTTCACGCTCTTTCGGGCAGTCACCACCTGGCAGGGTACACGGCAGAGGTGCCCAGTGTGGGGTCTCTTTGGAACGAAGAGTGTCGCGTTGGTTGGTGGAATCGCTTTGTTGGTTCGGGCAAAGCCGTGGATACGGATCGCTTTTTTGTCGTATGTGCCAATTACTTAGGGGGATGTTACGGTTCTACGGGGCCAGCATCCACCGATCCGCGGACTGGCCGTCCCTATGGTGCACATTTCCCTCATATCCGCATAGCGGATGTAGTCGATTCACAAGTTCATCTGCTCGACCATTTGGGTATCGACAAGTTACACGCAGTGATTGGAGCCTCGTTGGGAGGGTTGATGTGCATGAGTTTTGCTACGCGCTATCCCAAACGCGTGGGCATTGTTGTACCCATTGCTGCGAGCCTAAATGTTAGCCCATTGCAGCGGATCAACAACTTTGAACAAATATGTGCCATTGAGCAGGATCCGTATTTTCGCGGGGGCGATTATTACGATGGACCCGCGCCTGAACGGGGCCTGTCTCTAGCGCGCATGATCAGTCACAAGGCCTACGTGTCTCTGCATACCATGGAGAATCGAGCACGCAGAGAAGTACAGTCCTGTGCCAGCGATTTTTCTTGGTATCCTATGGCGGATCCGCTCGAATCCTATATGATGCACCAAGGTCGAAAGTTTATAGAGCGCTTTGATGCCAATAGTTATGTGCGTATTGTCGATATGTGGCAGCGCTTTGACCTGCTCGCAGAGGCTAGTGTGCCATCTGTCGACGAGCTCTTTGCGCGCTGTCGCCAACAGACCTATCTGATCTTCAGCATTGACTCCGACGTGTGTTTCTATCCGCATCAGCAGGAAGAAATGGCGCGTGCGCTCAAAGATGCCGAGGTCGACAACATGCGGATTACGGTGCACTCTGAGAAGGGACACGATTCGTTTCTTCTCGAGCCCGAACTCTTCACGCCGCACTTATCTCATACGCTAAATAGCTAAACGGCAGCGTAGATCAGTCGACTTCGGGGCGCGGCGGATTGCCCCAGTGCCCCGAGGGATCGGAGCCGCTGACAATAATGCCCTCTCCCTGCCAGTTCAGCAGCGAGCGCACTTCGGTTGCCGCATAGCGTAGGGTTAACCCTCCGCGGCGCCTGTCGGACGTATTGACGCCCGATCCGTGCAGAAGCAGGTCGCTGTGGAGAGAGAACTCACCGGCCTCTAACGCGTCGTCAACGGGTTGGCCAAAGCGCTCAGCGTCTTCAACGGTCTGATTGAGTACGTTGTGTTCGCTGGCGTCACTCGTGCGGTATTCGAGATGTCCCTCTACGTGCGACTTTGGTATAAACTGCATACAGGCATTGTCTGCATCAGACGTGTCGATGGCTAGCCAACAGGTGACGGTTTTGGAGGGTGTAAGCGGCCAGTAAGATGCGTCTTGATGCCACGATACGGTCTTGCCATCGCCGGGCATTTTGCAGAAAAAATGGGCTCCCCAGCAAACGATATCGTCACCAATAATATCGCGTACGTAGCGCAGTATACGCTCGTCGCCGGCAATGTCGTAGATGCGCGCGTGTTTGACGTGACCGGAAATGATTGAGTAACTGTCTGCGCCGGCCGCGTGCACTTCGTCCAACAGGCGGTCGAAGTAGGCGCTCAGTTCTGCCGATTCGGTTGCGTCCGTTCGGCGAAAGGGCAAGAGGTAGCCTTCTCGATTATACTGTTCTACCTGCTCGGCAGTTAGTGCGCGTGCGCGCTGTGGATCGCTTGGTATAAAGCGCAGATCCCGTTCCATCGTCGCCAGCATGTCTCTGTCCGGCATGGTACGCGGCGTCATATCGCGAAAGCTCTTATTGCTCATATTTTTCTCCCAGTCGCCGGCAGGATGTCAAAGTGTCCAGGCCGGTTTAGTTGAAATCAAAAACGATTTTCCATTCCTCATCGAGTCGCAGACGCGTTTCAAAGGTCGTCCCTTTACGGCTTTTAAAGCCGCTGATCACGTCGGTTTTTCCATCGCGTATCAGTATCTCTACCTGCTCCTTTGTGAGCTCTTTACTCGCCACGGTTTTCCATACGACAAAATTACAGCCTTCGCGGAAGCGATTACAGCCGAATCCCTTGCGCCCCTCGACGATGTGACCATCGTTGCATTTGGGGCAGCTGAGCCGGGGGAAGTCTGTCTCTTGGTCAGACGACGGGGCCGATGCTGCTTTTGTCGGAGTCACGGGATAGGGTTCGGATGGGGGCGGGCCCTCTGAGAGAGGCATTTCCTCCATGGGGGGTGGGGCTCCGTCAGCAGGCGGTGCATCCATTAGAGGTGGTGCACCCACAGGGGACGGGCCGCTATCTGACGATGAGTTCGTGTGTTTATCCGGAGGTTTTCGTTGAGTGCCGCCCGACGGTCCATTTTCAAATTCAAATACGACCTTAAATTCTTCGTCGAACTTAAGCCGCGCCGAGAACGGCTTGCCAGCGCGGCTGGTAAATCCGTCTAAATGCTCTGTATGACCGTCGGTCAATAGATCTTTCGCCAGCTTGGGTGAAAGATCTTTGCCGGCCGTTTTTTTCCAGATTGTCAGATTACAGCCCTCCCTATAGCGACTGCAACCGTATGCTTTGGGATTTTCGCGTACTTCCCCCTCTTTACACTTGGGACACGTACCTAAAACCACCGACTTACCTCCTCGCATTCTTTTTTTTCTGTCTTTGCGCCTGCCGTTTTGCGATTCTCGCGCTTGCGTTACTTGTTCGGGAGTAAGGGCTTTACCCTTTGCTACCTGTGGGACCATGCTTCGCACAAACTCGGCGATGTCCCGATAGAAGGTAGCGCCTTCTCTGTCGCCCTCTTCTACCTCTTTTAGCCGCTGCTCCCACTGGCCCGTCAGTTCGGGACTGCGCAGCGGTTCAGCTACTAGTTCGATGAGTGCGCGACCTTTCTCCGTTGCGCGCAGGGATTTTTTCTCGCGTTGGATGTAGCTGCTTCGCAGCAGGCGTTCTATGGTGTCGGCGCGCGTGGCCGGGGTGCCCAAGCCAGATTCTTTGATCGCCGCAGCTAGCTCGTCGTCTTCGATCTGCCGCCCTGCATTCTTCATAGCCGTAAGCAGTGTGGCGTCGGTATAGGGACTTGGCGGTTTGGTCTCCTTTTCGCGCACGTCCATGCTTTCGATGTGCACGGTCTGCCCCTTTTGCAGCTGTGGTATGGTCTGCGCTTCTTCTTCTCTTCCGTTTTCGCGCTCTGGCTTGTCGTCCTTTCGCCGTTCCAGAATTTTCCAACCCTCTTGCAGCGTGGTGTTGCCGCGTCCGATAAAGGACGCACCTCCAATGTCGAGCATTACTATAGTTTCTTCGACAATACTTTCCGGCAGAAATACGCCTACAAAGCGCGTGGTTACCAGTTCGTATACGCGGCGTAGTGGAGCAGACAGAGAGGGCGAAGGACGCTGTCCCGTGGGAATAATAGCGTGGTGATCTGTCAGCTTGGTCTTGTCCACATAGGCCTTGCTCAGCTTGAGTCCCCCTCGTAGGCGAGCCAGCGCCTCTTTGGCCTGCGGGTGCTCTAACTGGGCGAGTATGTTCGACAGTTCGGGCACCATATCCTCCGATATGTGTCGGCTTTCCGTGCGCGGATAGGTGATTAGCTTGTGCGTTTCGTAGAGGGCCTGGGCATATTCGAGCGTTTGCGCAGCCGTAAAACCAAAGCGCCGGTTGGCATCACGCTGTAGGTTGTTTAAGTCGTAAAAGGGAGGAGGCTGGTTTTTTTTAATCTTTTTCTCTACGCTGACTACCGTGCCCTCTTTGTGCGGGCTGAGTGCGTTGTGTAGGCGTTCGGCTTCTTCTTTACGCTCGATACGCGTTTGGCCGTCGCGCGTGTATTTGGCGCTAAAGCCCTCGGCTATGCGTGTCACCAGTTCGTAGAAGAAAGCCTTCTTAAAGTCGGCTATTTCGCGGTCGCGCTGAACGATCATGGACAGCGTGGGCGTCTGTACGCGACCGATGGTGCAGAGAACGCCGTTGCGGACCGTGTAGGCTCGGGTAAGGTTCATACCGACTAACCAGTCGGCTTGCGCTCGCACGCTGGCTGCGCTGCCGAGGTCGTCGTACTGACTGCCGTTTATTAGCTGGTTGAATCCCGCGCGAATCGCTTCGTCTGTCAAGCTGGAGACCCACAGCCGCTTAAAGGGTTTTTTACAGCGCGCGTGCTCGTAAATTAGACGAAAAATATGTTCCCCTTCGCGCCCGGCGTCCGTGGCGCAAATAAGGCTATTCGTCTCTCTGTCGTTGATCAGCTTCTTGATAATCTGAAATTGGGCAGATGTTGCCTTAGAGGTTCGCAGTTTCCATTTTTCGGGAACCATTGGCAGCTGGGAAAAGGCCCATCGCGCATTCCACGGCGGGCCGTATTCGTCCGGTTCGGCAAACTGCACGAGATGTCCGAGAGCCCACGTCACTATATAGCCTTTGCCCAAGAGGCAGCCCTGCCCCTTGCCGCTGGCGCCCAAAACGCGAGCTATATCGCGCGCGACGCTTGGTTTTTCTGCTATGACGACCGTAGTCATGTCCGTTTTTTACGAGATATTGGGACCGCATGCTCGCCCATATTGTTTGCGTTGAATTGCATTTCCACTACCGTGCTCGCGCCTCTATCTTGCGAAAGAGATCGCGGAAAATTGCATCGCGATGCACGGCCGTTGCCACGCGGACTAGATGACGGCTGCGGTCTACGCTATAAGTATACTGGTCCGTTAGAATAGGGCTGTGCACCAACTCACTCGGCACCCAAGATGCATCGAGTAGCCAGCCCGGTGCGGAAATGTCCCAAATGACTTTTGACCAAGCGTAGTGGGTGTCTGAATAGTCTTTAAAGATTTCTACAAGGTAATTGCCGATGGCTCCGCGTTCTGCTACCAGCGCTTCTAGTTCGGGTACGGTGGTTAGCAGATGAGACGCGACGGCCTGACAGGGAATCTGTATCAGCGGGACTCCAGAGTCAAAAACTAGACGCGAAGCGTATAGGTCTTGCTGTAGGTTAAACTCGCGTGCTGAAGACCAGTGATACGGCTGACCGCCGAGCCAGACGACGACGATTTTTTCGACTATGCTTGGGTCTATTATAAGCGCCGATGCTACGTTAGTGATGGCGCCAATGGCCACGACGTAAAGTGGCTCGGCGCTCTGGTGCGCTCGTGCGATCAGGTCGTGCGCGGCATCGCTTTGGGCTGGGTCTTCCGGTCCGGCTAAAAATTGGGTAGATCCCTTGTGGACAAAGCCGTCGGGCGAGACGTCGAGTCGCTCTAGCAGGCGGAGTATTTCCTCGTAGCTCTTTTGCATGCCGTCGGCCGGTCCGTCCGAGCGATTGTTGTGAAAAGGCGCAGCGTACAAGGCTTCGACGTGCAGCTTATCAGGCGATAAGAGCGACTGCACGACGGCAAATTGGTCGTCTATCTCGTTATAGGCATCCGTGTCGAGCACCATGCGCACGGGGCTGCTCGGTGGTGCGAGCCGTTCGTTCCGCAATGCAGCTGAAAGAGTTGGAAAGTCCATACAGAATCCTTTGGTATGAATGGCCGAGAGCACGCGTAGTGCGCGTGCGTATCTATTGGGCGCGTGCTCGCCTTTCTTCACTCCATGCCTTGAGTGGAATATCTTCCTCCTGGGGTCGCCAGTAGCGCGAGACTGGATGCACGTCGGGGTCGTCGCCCGCGTAGTTGTCACAGCCGGTGCCCAGTTCGCCCAATAGCTGAAGCTCTATGGGAGAGGCGTTGGCTAGCACTGTGGGCTTTTGATGATCAACGTCTGAAGGCCGCATCCACCGATGGTGGTAGCCAAAGTAGAGACAGCGGCGGGTGCGCTCGGATAGGTTGGGCGTCAGGCAGTGCCACAAGGCAGTGCGCCAAACCATGGCTGTGCCTGGTGCCACGTTTACTTCAACGATGCGTTCGGGGTCGATCATGCGTTTGCCGTTGCGCTCTATCCACGGTGAAGTAGCGTGACTGCCGCGCACTACGCAGATGGCTCCGCTGTTATGCTCCGTTAGGTCCGTTAGATAGTAGCCCACTTTCATTTCCATGTAAGGCACGGTTTCCCCGGCGGAGGGCCAGCCAAAATCAGGTCCATCAGAATGCCAGGGGAAAAAGCTCTCCTTGCTGCCTAGGTTCTGTTCGGCGTGAGTTTTTCTCATAGGAGGGCGCACGTCCATATGCGAGGTGCGCAGTTGAATGTTGTAGCCGATCACGTCAACAATGAGCGGCAGCAGCCTATCATGCGTCATAAGGGCTTTAAACTGCTCGTGTGCGGAGACGATATTGCGCATTTGAAATGCTTCGTATTCGCCGAGGTTGCGCTCGCTGCGATACTGCGCGTAGAGAATGTCGACCAAATTGAGCAGATCGCTCACTTCGCTCTGGGATAGGGCATTTTCTATCAGGAAAAACCCGTCTTCATCATACTGGCGTCTCTGCGTTTGGGTGAGGGCAATGGCTCCTTCAGCTCGCTTGCTCATGGGGCAATCTCCGGCGTGTCAGAATACGCGGATATGACCCCATTTAGCAGTAGGGGTTCGGCGTTGCCCCAGAGCCTCGACCCGTCAGCGGATCGAATAGGCTCGGGTGAGTACTGCGCCAAGTAGACGCGGCGCATGCGGTTTGTGGTGTTGGTGCCGCTCGAGTGAAAGTTGAGACTCGTAAAGGCAACAATGCTGCCAGCGGGTACTTCGATGGTGATTCCGGGATCGGATCCGAAGTAGCCGACTTTGTCGTTGCTGCCCTCTTCAACGATGTGCTGTACCCAAGAGCGAATGCCCGATCGCGAAAAGGGCAGCAGATGCACCGTGCCGTTCGCTTCGCTCATATCGTCGAGTGCACACCAGCAGGTCAGGTAGGGCTTGTGGTCGGGATAATTTACGTAGCCTGAGTCTTGATGCCAAGAAAACTTCATACCGGTTTCGGCGCCTTTTATGACATATTGCTCCCAGAAAAGGTAGGCATTGTCTCCCAGAGTAGCCCGGCAGACGTCGGCCATTAATTCGCTAAAAAGAAAGGCGCGCAGGGCCGGCTGCTCCTTAAAGCAGTTGGAGATGAAGTAGCGGCTGCCGCGATGGTTGATACCGATCGTATCGGTGCCCTCGGTATCCATATCCGTGTCCATCCGGTCAATGGCCTGCTGGCACTGGCTGCGCAGCAAGTCGAGTAAGGATTCTGGAATGGCGCGTTCGAGGATCATATAGCCTTCGCTGCGGTAGAGGTCTTTCTGTGCTTGGCTGATCTCAATTGTGTTCAAGGGCATGGCTCCTGAAAGGGACGTAGCATTTCTCATTCTCGCTCTTTTGCGAGGGGGGGTCAAGAGAGAAAACGCCCACATGGACATTTTATTGCCGCACATACATAACCTGCTTACCTTTCAGCGATCTATCAACGTGGAGTGAGATATGGAAGTCGGTTCTCTGACAGACGTTCAGGAAAAGCGGCGGATTGCTTGGCACCGGACAAAAGTTGATCGGCGGCTATTGGCCGATCTCAACCAGCGCAGTGACTTTTGGGGTGCGCTGCAGACGTTGGGCTATTTAGCCATGCTAGTTGCAACGGGCGCGCTGGCATGGTGGTCGACGGCGCATATACCTTGGTATGGAAGTCTTGCGGCTTTTTTTCTGCACGGTACGTGCTATGCTTTCATCATAAATGGGTTTCATGAATTGGTGCACAGCAGCGTGTTTCGCACGCAGCGGCTTAACGTCTTCTTTCTCTATGTGCTCAGTTTCTTGGGTTGGTATAACCCGGTGCACTTTTGGGCGAGTCATATGGAGCACCACAAGTACACGTTGCATCCGCCAGAAGACGGCGAGGTTATGTTACCGTTCTACCTAACGCTGAAAGGGTTTCTATGCGGAGCATTTGTCGATCCGGTCGGCGCTTATCACCGCATTCGCGGCACCGTTATGCGCGGCTTTTTTGGCCACTTGAATCCGGGCTGGGATCAGGTGCTCTTTCCGCCGGAAAATTTCGAGGGTCGTCTCCGCTTAGTGCGCTGGGATAAAGTTATGACGCTAGGCCATGTCATGCTGGTGGTGGGTTCTCTCTATATGGAGTGGTGGCAGCTGCCTGTTCTCGTGACGCTGGGCTCGTTTTACGGCGGATTTCTCTTTTTGCTGTGCAACAGTACCCAGCACATTGGCCTAAGCGATAACGTGGCTGATTTTCGCCTGTGTACGCGCACGATCCTACTCAATCCCATCGTACGCTTTCTATACTGGCACATGAATTTTCACATTGAGCACCACATGTATGCTGCGGTGCCGTGCTATCGGTTGGGA
>CAXGPR010000031.1:0-37845 GCA_964011675.1 uncultured bacterium | reverse complement strand
TGGTAGCGGCGGAGGGACTTGAACCCCCGACACGTGGATTATGATTCCACTGCTCTAACCACCTGAGCTACGCCGCCGTTATCCAGCCAACAAACTAGGTCGCAGCGGGCATTTTGTCAATAGTTTCAGAAGGCAAATACCTCGTCGAGGCCGACTTCGATAATCTTGCCGTGTTGTCCTAATGCCTCCATGTCGATCTTGTTTTTATCTCCCGTGATGGAGATGAGCTTGGGCTTACCGGCAATGTGCTCGCGGTGAAAATCCAGTACTTGGTCTAGTTTGGCTTTCTGTATCTGCTCAAAGCGCCAGGGACGTGGATCGATCGGGAGGCTTTTGCGCTCCCAGTTGCGGACAGAGCCTAGTATCTGTCTGAAGCCGAGGCGTTCCGTGCGATACTTATTGATCACGGAAGCCTGAGCAGCGGCGAATCGCTCCTGCGAAACAGGCATGTCATCTATCAGCTCAATGAGTGCGCCAACGGCTTCGGGTGCCTTGTCGGCCTGAGTACCCATCGCGCCAATCATTAGGTTGTAATCATTTCTCTCACTGCCGTGTACGTAGAGCGCGCCCACCGAGTAAGCTAGCGCACGTGCTTCGCGGATTTCTTGAAAAACGATACCAGCCATACCGCCGTAGAAATAATCGTTAAAAAGCTCGGCGGGGGGCTCTAAATAGGAGCTGTAGGAGACACCACCAAACTCAATGCGCACTTGAGCTTGGGCTGTTTCCTTATCAAAAAAGTAGATCTGCGTCTCTGCAGGCTGAGCGTGGGCAAATACTTGTCGCGAGGGCGTAGCTATTAATTCATCCGGCAGGTCGTACTCTGCGTCGAGTGCGTTCTTGAGCGCTTCTACTGAGAGAGTCCCCGTATAGCTCAACGTTTGCTCGTAGTCCAGAAGGCTGCCTAATAATGATGTAAGTTCCTCTAATTGCAAAGCAGTTACTTCTTCGTTGGAGAGTACCCGCCGATAGTATGACTGATCGCCGAGGCGATGATAGCGATAGAGCGCTTGGTGGATCGTGCGCGGATCTTTCTGCGCATCGGCGCGCTTGGTCAAAATAATATTTTTCAGTTCATTTAGCGTAGCTTCATCTGTGGTTGGCTGGCGCATTAACTCACTTAGCAACACCAGCGAGGCCGTAAAGTTTTCGTCGAGACCTGATATGGAGACCGTGGTGCGCTGGTCTCCGACGCTTAGACTAAAGTCGGTGCCGAGGGCATACCATTTTTGCTTGAGTGCTTCCGCAGTCAAGCGCGGTGTACCAGCCTTATCAAGCAGCTCGCGGGCAATGGGCAAGCGTCTGTCAGCCAGTGATCCCATGTCGATGGATACAGAAAAAGAGAATAGGTCATTGAGCGGGTTTTGGGCGTGGTAGAGTGAAACGTTGCTGTGGTAGGTAAGCTCTGTGTAATCTTTGCCCGGCACTACGTAGTCGGGCTCGATTTCCTCATAGTCCAACGCCATGATATCCGAAAAGAAAACCGACTGGCGCGCAGGATCGATGTCAATTTTGTCTATGGGAGGCTTATCGATAGATGGGATGTCGATTTGCCCATCGCGCCGATAGCCGGCGACGTATCCGTCCTTGAAATATTTTTTTGCAACCTTGATTATATCTTTCTTGCGCAGCTTCGCCATACGGTCGAGGCTACCGACTGTGTGCTCCCACTCTTCAAAAGCCAGGTAGGAATCGCGCATGAGTGAGACGCGCGGCCCGTTGCTTTCCAAGCGCTGCTTGTAAGATTTCTTGAAGTCGGTGACGATCGCGGGAATGATTGATTCATCGAATTGACCGTTTTTGATTCGATCTATCTGCTCGAGCAAGAGCGCTTCGACTTCTGCTAGGTCTTGATCCTGTTTGGGGATGCCCCATAAATACTGTGCCCCATACTCGTTATGAGTCCATGGATATGATCCTGCGTTGCGTGCACGCTGCTGCTGGTTAATGTTGAGGTTGATAAGCCCAGCGGTCGAATTGTCCAGGATCATGTCTAATACGCTGAGTGCTTCGGCGTCCTTGTGTGTTCGCGCTGCTGTGCGAAAAGTGAGTAGGACGTACTCCTCCCCGGGAAAAGTGACCTCCACGCGCTCGACTTTTTTGATCTTGGGTTCTTTCGGTTTCTTTGATCTAGGCAGCTTCTTTTTCTGCCAAATCGAAAACTCGCGGTCGATCAGCGCAATGGTTTCTCCGATGTTGATATCCCCCGAAATGGCTATAGCCATATTGTTGGGTACGTAATAGGTGTGATAGTATTCATACATGCGTGCAAGGGAGGGATTCTTTAAATGTTTGACGGAACCAAGCGTCGCATTGCGATAGGGATGCTTTTTGTAAAGCTGCTGTTGTACGGCTTTACTGATGACGCGGTCTTTGTTGTCCATCGATCGGTTTTTTTCTTCATAGACCGTTTCCAATTCGGTCTGAAACAGGCGAAAAACGGGCTGGTGAAAGCGCTCGGACTCGACCTTGGCCCAGTGTGCTAAGCGGTTGGAAGGCAGGTCTACCTTGTATACTGTCTCTTCTAACCAAGTGTGTGCGTTGAGTGAGCGCTCGCCCATGGCCGTGTAGAGCCTATCTAGTTCGTTGGGAATAGCATACTGTGCGGCTAGCTGATTGGCTTCGTTTATTTGAGCATACAGAGCAGCTCTTCGTTCGGGATCGGTCTCGCTAAAGTGCTCTTCGTAGAGTGCTTCGATGCGCTCCAAGTGCTCTTTTTCCGCATCAAAATCGAGCGTGCCCAGTTGGCGGCTACCCTTGAAAAGCATGTGCTCGAGGTAGTGTGCTATGCCCGTAGCATCCTGCGGGTCGTGCTTGGATCCGGCGCGGACAATGATTTCGGCGTAAAAACGAGGCTCTTCACTATTAGCTGTCAGGTAGACTTGAAGGCCGTTGTCCAGTTCGTATATATGCACTTGCATAGGGTCATTGGAAGCGGGCTGTTGCACCAAGGTATAGCCTGCTTCAGCGGGGTGTGCTATCCATAGGATCTGAAGCAGTAAAAAAGCTGTGTGTAGAGCGCAGTACATCATAACCTCATCCATTTTAAAGTGACGGCATGTGCAGAGTCTTGATGGAATTAAAGAAAAGTTCGGTCAGTAGCAAGAGCATACATCGATATGCTATTGGCAATTTTAAACGAATTGGTCGGTAATATATTAGTACGCTTTTGTGGGGGGAATAGTCCGTTTTTAATGCTTGATAATGTAATCTTTTTTGCTACTTACGTTGTTGAAAAAAGCTCGCACATTTCTCACATGCTTACATACGAGAGGTAGATTCTGACTTCGACGTCGAATGTACACACAACGAGTCAATGTTATGGGACATATGAGCTACTTCGGGACGTTTTGATGGATATTCTCTATTCGCCACGACATATTTTTTGTGTACGAATTGCTAGTGACGAGAGTTCGTGCTTATGTGGGATTTAACGGTCCATTGCGCTAGGGTATACCATGCCTTGAGTTCAAGTGATAAGAATGTTTCGGAGGGTGTTATGGGATGCTATATGGCGTGCGTTGTAGATACTAATTTGGCGCATTTGGATGGTGTTATCCCGCTTTTCCTGTATCCAATTGAGGTAGCAGAAGTGTTAAACGTGACTACTACTCAAAGATTGAGTCATACTCGCTAGTAATAGGCTAAAGCAGGCGCAGCTGAATGCGGAAGAGCGGCAGGTGAACATACAACCAGCTTTTCATTAGTGCGGCGTGCCGCTTAGGCGCATGTATGCGTTGGTTGACTATGTGATCACAATGGAAGCGATGATATGCACCCTTGACCATTTACGTTATATAATTATTTTTTATGGTTTGTTTTAATTATTAGAAATCAATTGTTTCTCTACACTTGTGATATGAGCGTAGCGAAACAAAAATAGAGAGGAGTTGTAGCGTATGGCCGAGAAGACGGTCGGTATTCTGACAGGAGGTGGAGATTGTCCCGGTCTTAACGCCGTTATACGCGCGGCAGTGCGTAAGGGGATTACTCAGTACAACTATCGTTTTAAGGGCATCCAAAAAGGTTGGAAAGGCATGATAGAATGTGATTGGGAGCCTCTGGGTTTAGAAGAGATTTCTGGTATTTTGCCTAAAGGAGGCACCATTCTTGGTACTTCTCGTACCAACCCATTTAAAGAAGACGATGGGGGAGAACTTGTCGCCGACAATATGCGCCGGATGAAGCTAAATGCGCTAATTGCGATTGGGGGCGAAGATACGCTGGGCGTGGCGCGTAAGCTAAATGACTTGGATGTACCTGTTGTCGGCGTACCTAAGACGATAGATAACGACTTGAATGGTACGGATTACACCTTTGGTTTCGACACCGCGGTAAATATTGTTACCGAGGCGATTGATCGTATTCACACTACGGCCGAGTCGCACAATCGCGTCATGGTAATAGAAGTTATGGGTCGCCACAGTGGTTGGATTGCCTTACACGCCGGCTTGGCTGGCGGCGCAGACATGATTCTTATCCCAGAACAAAAATACACGATCGATGAGATTGTTCAGACAATTCAGAAACGGCACAGTCGCGGCAAGGATTTCTCTATCGTCGTCGTGGCGGAGGGTGTTATGCTACAGGCCGAAGAGAAGAACGACGAGTTTGTCGTCCAGGAGGCTGGTCTCGACGAGTTTGGCCATGTTAAACTGGGCGGGATCGGTCAGGTCATATGCAACGAGGTCGAGCAGCGCACTGGTTTTGAAACACGCGTTACGGTTCTTGGTCACCTGCAGCGCGGTGGCACGCCGACGGCCTTTGACAGAGTGTTGGGAACGCGTTTTGGAGTAGCGGCTATCGATCTCGTTCAAACGGAAAACTTCGGCAATATGGTGAGTCTGCAGGGAAACGAAATCGTGTCGATTCCCCTGTCAGAAGCAGTCGACAAACTCAAAGTCGTAGATCAGGACTTTTACGACCTCGCTCGCGTCTTTTTCGGCTAGGATCACATGGCTAAGAAAACGCTGAGCGATATCGAAGTTACGGGCAAACGCGTTTTAGTGCGCGTCGATTTTAACGTGCCGTTGAGTGAGAATCAGGAGATCACAGACGATACGCGCATCCGTGCGGCTGTGCCAACGATTCAACATCTACTCGAGGGCGGAGCCTCGGTTGTGCTCATGTCTCATCTGGGGCGTCCCAAGGGATCGCCCATTCCCGAGATGTCACTGGCTCCAGCTGCCGTTCGTTTGAGTGAACTGTTAAACGTCGAGGTTGAGTTGGTGCCCGATTGCGTGGGCTCAGTTGTTGAAGAGCGGGCAGCAGCCCTACAGCCTGGACAAATAATGCTGTTGGAAAATCTTCGCTACAAGCCCGAAGAGGAAGCCAACGATCCCGATTTTGCTAAGGCGCTTGCAGGTCTGGGCGATCTTTATGTAAACGATGCATTCGGAGCGGCACATCGCGGTCATGCTTCGACGGAGGGTATCGCGCATCACGTGCCTGTGTCTGTGAGCGGTTTGCTCATGGAGAGAGAAATAACCTATCTAGACGATACGTTAAGGCAGCCTGCACGGCCCTTTATTGCCATCCTGGGTGGAGCGAAGATTTCGGGCAAAATCGAGGTGATCGAAAACCTGTTGGATAAAGTAGATGCGCTGATTGTTGGTGGCGGCATGTCGTATACCTTTTTTAAGGCTATGAGTCTTGAGATTGGCGTCTCGCTGTTGGAAGAAGACCGCATACAGATTGCTCAAGATCTTATAGCTCGCTGTCGCGAGCAGGACGTCGAACTGCTCCTGCCGATTGACGTGGTTGTTGCTGATTGCTTTGCCATCGATGCACAGATGCAGGTAGTCAACCGAGATTCGATGCCCGCTGAGTGGGAGGGCGTCGATATTGGACCTGCCACGCGCGCCCTCTATAGCGAGCTCGTGTCTCAGGCCGGCACGGTCGTATGGAACGGTCCTCTTGGTGTGTTTGAAATGGAGCCTTTTGCGCAGGGAACGTTTGCAGTTGCCCAGGCGCTTGTGCAGGCGACGGAGAGGGGAACCATCAGTATCATCGGGGGCGGTGACACTGCTGCTGCAGTTACTCAAATGGGGTTGGCTGATGGGATGACGCATATTTCTACCGGGGGAGGCGCTTCGCTCGAGTGTATGGGAGGCCGCATCTTGCCAGGAATTATAGCACTTTCAGACAAGGAGAATGCCTGATGCGCAAACCAATTGTTGCGGGTAACTGGAAAATGCATAGGACTGCGGATGAGGCGGTAGGTCTAGCCCAAGCCATTGCGCCGTTGGTTGGCCAATCGCTCGCCACTTGTGACGTGGTGCTGTGTCCTACATACACGAGTCTTGGGGCCGTATACGGAGTGATCAGGGACAGCGGAATTGGCCTTGGTGCACAGAATATGCACTGGGAGAGTGAAGGGGCGTATACGGGCGATATCTCTCCTGCGATGATATTGACCAGTGGGAGCACGTACGTTATTTTAGGACACTCTGAGCGTCGGCAGTACTCGTTTGAGTCGGACGAGATGGTTAATCGCAAAACGCAAGCCGCGCTCGTTGCAGGACTGATTCCGATCGTGTGCGTTGGCGAGCAGTTGGATCAGCGAGAAGCCGGTCGAGTCGAAGAGGTCGTTGTAGGCCAGGTGCGGGCCGCTTTAGAAGACGTCAAAGGGGACCAAGCCCCGAGTATTGTTCTGGCCTACGAGCCGGTCTGGGCAATCGGCACGGGTAAGACTGCGACGGCTGAGCAAGCAGAGGAAGTGCACGCGTTAATACGCGCTTTCTTAACCGAACGCTTTGGCAGTGAAAATGCTGGTGCCATGCGCATTCAGTACGGTGGAAGTGTAAAGCCAGAAAACGCGGAAGAGCTTTTTTCACAAGAAAATATCGACGGTGGCCTAATCGGCGGCGCGGCTCTGCAGGCTGATAGCTTTGCTGCCATCGTCAAAGCCGCAAAGTGACAATATGTTAGAAATATTTTTTACCATCATACACGTAGGTGTTTGTCTGTTGCTCATTGGCGCAGTGCTGTTGCAGTCGGGTAAGGGCGGCGGTTTGGGTTCCCTAGGCGGAGGTATGAGTTCATCTTCTGTGTTGGGGGGACGGACCGCAACGACCTTCCTGACTAAGGCGACGACGGTGCTAGCGACTGTTTTCATGGTCAGCTGTTTGGTCCAGTCGATCGCCTTTCAAGGTGGAGATCAGGGACCGACGACGGCAACAGAGCGGATGATTGAAGAAGGTGCGTTGCCGCCTGTTGCGCCTGTTCCGATGCAAAGTGGTTCACTCCTCGGCGAGCCGACTCAGTCCGAAGATGAATCCTCCGCTCCCGCTACTGGGAACGATACGCAAGCGGAATAGAGCGCTGCTACTTCTTGCCGAAGTGGTGAAACTGGTAGACACGCTATCTTGAGGGGGTAGTGCCTTCGGGCGTCGGGGTTCGAGTCCCCGCTTCGGCACCATATTGTAAAAATCCTCGGCGCTTTCTGCGCCGGGGTTTTTTTTGTTCTCAGTGCGTGGTCTTATTGTCTATCCATTTATTTTATTTTTGGGCGAGTCGCCAGACTTCCTGCGCACTCCGGCCAAAGATCCAAGCGCGATCTTCTTTACTTAGTTTGGAAAAATACTGCATTGGAAACTCCAGCGAATGGGCATAGCCCTCGCGGGTGCTAACGGGGGGATAGTCGCTGCCCCACATGACTCGATCGGGACGGAACGCTTCAATTGTCATGTCGGCTAAGGGAGCCACGTCGGAAAATGGGTAAGGCAATGAGCAAAATTCGCCAAAGCCCGGCAGTTTGATACTGAGTGTTTCTCTCTCGGCCAGAGCCAAGACGGCCTGAAACGCTTCATAGGGGGCCTGCGCTTTAAGACCGACTCCTCCTAAGTGTTCGATGCATATGTGCAGGTCGGGAAATAGGTTGATCACTTCGGTGAATGCATCGCCGAGTAGTGTGCTCGGAGTACAGGGAGTACTGACCACAAGGTCAAGTTCTGCTGCAGTGCGCCATTGGGCGAGTGGATCAGCGCAATGAGCACGTGAATGGGCCGGGAGGCGAATGCCGACGATACCGCGCTCGGCCCATTGGCGAATATGACGCCCATCGTCTTCTGGTGATACAATCATGGAGGAGGCAAATCGCCCGGGGAAACGATTCATACACTGCACGTGATATGCGTTGTCTGTCTCTCCTGCATGTTGAATGAGAACGGCTTGGTCAACGCTACATGCGTCCATGTGATAGATTAGAGATTCAACGGGCTCATATTTATGTATGCCGGTGTGGCAGTGGGTATCGACGATTTTCATTGTAGGCCTTTCTCTCGAGACTCGAATATACGGTATGCTTCGACGGGAGCAATGTAATCTTGACTAGAGCACGGGATCGTGCCATAATCGAGTTAATTTTTAACGAAGGAGATGCGAATGAAAAATGTATGGTTACACGACTGGTCGTCCCGGCGTGGTGCTGTCAACAAAGTGGATGGCAATCTGCCTGTTCTCGTGCAGGAGGCACCTGAGTCTGGTCGTCCTTTTATACATCCTCTACGTGCTCCTAAGGCGAGTGGTATACTCACGGAGAATGCTCCGGGTCACCATCCTTGGCAACACGGTGTTTACGTAGGCTTGAACGATGTGAATGGCATTGGTTTCTGGACTGAAGGTTTGGGAGCGGACAGAGGCAAAGACGGATCTTTCGCCTGCAGAGAACTAAAGCCCCCAATACAGGATGGGGAACACATGCGATGGGCAGTACAGTGTCAGTGGTCTGCGCCAGATGGAGCGCCGCTTCTCTTAGAAGAGCAGCGGTGGTCCTTGGCCATGCGGGAGGGGGCCTACGAACTAGATCTCGGGTGGACGCTTACGGCTAACGTGGATATATGCTTCGGCCAATACGACTATGGCGGTCTGTTTTTGCGTATGCCGTACCGCTCTGAGCGCGGAGGGAAGGTGTTGACGAGCGAGGGGTTAACGTTTCCAGAGGCAGAGGGGCAACGCGCTCGGTGGGTTGCCGTGTGGATGCCAATTGAAGGTGAAGAGGGGGGAGGGGGTATAGCGATATTGGATCATGAACAAAATCCGGAGCACCCCGTACCTTGGCGGGTGGATGGTCAGCTGGGTATATCGCCGAGTCGATGTATTGTCAGTGCCTGGAATCTTGCAGAGGGTGCATCGTCGACCAACAATTACCGAATCGTTGCTTTTTCTGATGAAATCGAAACCGCTGAGTTGTCGAGGCGCTGGGAGCGTTTCCATGGGAAGTGATTACGCCACAGATCGTAGGGGTAAATAAAGACTTGATGGTTTTCTTTCGATTTGTTAGATAAGCGCTAATATTCGTTAAAAAATTGCTTCATCCTAAGGGGTCTTATTTGACCTGACTGAGGGGGATCGTGAGTCAACTCTTCATAGCGTTCCTCGTCTTGTATGGTTTGGCTATGTCGAATTCCGCTCTCGGGGAGGAAATGCGCTTTGACACAGCAAGCCAATGGCGCAAATGGAAGCTGACCAATGAGACCGTCGAAGTTACAAATGATGGATTCCTGAAACTTCTGCCCGTTGGTCGAAAAATTGATGCGGTGAAAAATGCGCGCTCTTTTGGCGGGGGAATTCACGCGGCCGGATCAAACGCTTCCGATGCTCAGCAGATTATGGATGGCGACTTCACAACGGGCTGGAGTCCTAATTTGAAAAGTGCTCCTGGTTCTTGGTGGTTGGATTTAGATCTAGGACGCGGCGTTTTTGCCGAGCGTATCGTATTGAACTTTACTACGGATTCACAGCCCTTCGAGTTGTTTGACGTGTTGCTCTCGACCGGTGAACCCCAGGTCGATGAAAGCAATACATCGTACACGGACGTGCTCATATTCCGTACTAAGAAGCGTTTTAAAGAAAATAAAAACCACCGCGTTGTTTTTGAACTAGATCAATCAGAACACACGCCTATTCGCTACGTACGCGTCGTAAATTTACTTCCTGTAGAAGGCGCGAGTCTAACTGAAATAGAAGTGGTTGGATTGGGTGATAACCTAGCGCTAAACCTGCTAGAGCGCGGCGGAAAAATCAATGTAGAAATTGGGGAAAATAAGGAAGATGATGTGCCGTTGGGAAATGCCATACAGATGGTCGACGGCTCTTTCTTCACTCGCTTCCGCTATGGTCGTGCGGTGCGCAGTAGCGAAGACGTATGGGGGGAAATTACTATAGATCTGGGGGCAGTTTACTGGGTCGATTGGGTTCGTTTGGTCAGTGGCATCGTTCCACGTCCCTTCAGCAAGAGGGCGGGTGTAGGTAATCTTGGAGCGCGGGCATTATCGTTTCGGAGATTCGATTTTAACCTATATCAACTGAGAACCTCCGACGGATCACTATCTCCGGACGGCCGTCTCATATGGAAACAAAAGTTTCTAAATCAGCGTTCCATTCTCAACTCACAGCAGGGATTTGCAGACCATGCCTTTACCTCCGAAGCAACGCGCTTTCTGCAGATACGCTGGCTTATTTGGGACGCGAACTGCAACGGCGATTGTGGTGCGGCACCGGGGATTGTCGAAGAATTGATGGTCTTTGGCGAGGGTTTTCCAAGGGAAGTGCGCTTAAACTCGGGCCTCATCGATTTAGGGGCTAATAAAAATATTACAGCGCTTAAATGGGGGGCAAATACGCCACCGGGCACGCGTTTAGAAATGCGTTCACGGTCTGGTAACAAACTCGATTTGGGTGTTACATTTCACGATAAGAATGACAAGGTCGTTACGGAGAAAAAGTTTAACAGGCTGATCCCTTCTTTCCGCGGTCGGATTGATACGACCTTTTCTCCTGGATCGGACTGGAGTCCATGGAGCAATATTTACAGCGATTCTGACGTGCTATTCCGGTCGCCTTCACCGCGTCGCTACATAGAACTGGATTTACGTCTTACCTCGAATTCTCCAGAAGTTGCTCCTGAATTAGACTACGTAACGATTGAATACGCCCCGCCTTTGGCAGAAGAAGCATTCGGTGAAATCTATCCCTCTACGGTAGAACCTGGAATTGAAGAAGAGTTCAGCTATTTTGTACGAGTTAGTTCAGCCCCACGTGGTTTTGATCGTCTCTCTATTAAAGGGCCGTCTGCTTTGCAGTTTGTCGAGGCGCGAGTAGAAGGTAATCGTGTGGAAGTCGAAGTCCAAACCAGCGAAAATCAGTTTGAATTACGTTTTGATCGATTCATACGCAACGGTCAACTAGTCGAATTACGCTTTAAAACGGCCGTTTTTTTTCAATCAACGCGCTTTGAAGGATTTTTGATATCGGGTGAAGGTCCCGATGCAGTTCGTCAACGTATAGATCCAGGCAATGCTAATGATGAAATCGCGAGTGATGGCAATGTTGTTGGTATACCGGTAAGCGCTCGTTTGTTGGCTAATGTGGAGTTTAGCTCGAGAATACTTACTCCGAATAACGACGGAATCAACGATCGGTTAAGTTGTTCTATAGACTTGATAAACGTGCTCGACCCGCGACCAATGATACTGCGGATTTACGATCTATCGGGTGCCGTTGTATTTGAAGACACAATAAGCCTAACGGCTGGCCAGTACACCCTTGTTTGGGATGGTCGAGGCGTATCTACACAGCTCGTCGCTCCGGGTATCTATGTTGTAGAGATTGTAGTCGAGGGAGATGCAGAAAATCAATATATGCGACAGATAGTTTCTGTCGCATATTAGATTTCGCCTATGTATAGTCGACCTGAATCAAGGCTGCCACCGTATTGGAGGTCTCACGATACAGTGGCAGCCTGATGACACCTAGTTATTTTAGCAATTTACATCGACTATACAGATTCGGTCGAACCCGACTCCATAGACCGATACGCTGCATCTATCATCTCAACTGCTCGCATGCCGGCCCAACCTGGCGCCCAATTCGTCGTGTTTTTTCCACTTACGATATCAGCAAAGTTGTTGGTAGGACCGCTTCCGTTATAGGCACCTTCCGTTGGCTCGAGGTTTAGGTTTGTGTTATTGCCGTCGTGTCGCAGTATCTCAAGTCGAGCTCTATCGCAGTCTATCGTTAGAACGCCTTCTGATCCAAATATCCTAACGTCTAGCTGGAACTGTTGATTTTCGGGAAGTGCGCCTGCTCCGCTGAATGAGCCAATTGCGCCGCTGGTAAAGCTGACGGAGAAGGCGTCATAAAGCTCGACCGCGCTCGTAGGAGAAGAGGTTAAAGCAGAAACGCGCTCGGGTTTTAGGTCGGTTAACCAGTAGGCCAATCCCGCCGAGTGAGACATTTGTGCTAGTGCATATCCACCGCCGGCTACCGTGGGATCCGCCCATGTTTTGGCTGCAGGATCAAACATTCTTTCTCCAGCTCCGCCCCCCTCCGAAAGAAACTGTTTGCCTTCAAGCAACGACCTAATAGGCGATGCCATATGGCACATAACAAACTCGATATCGCCGACGGCACCTGCATCCATTTTCCGTTTCGCTTCTTGAATGAACTCGGCATAGTGCCAGCCGTATGGAACCATGAGTTGCACATTCTGTCTATTGGCTTCCTCTACGAGTTCTCTGGCTTCATCGGCTTTCGTGGTAAGCGGTTTCTCGCACAGGACGTGGAGTCCGCGTTTCAATGCGGCAAGCGCATGTTGATAGTGGAGTGTATGGGGGCTTGCGACGACGACTCCTTGTAAGCCGGGAATATCGAGGAGCTCTTGATAATGCTCGGTCGCGTGAGTGAATCCGAAGCGATTTTTGACCTGTTGGAGCTCGTCTTTGCCGAGTCGGCAGACGCCTGTCAATTCAATATCACCTCGTTCGTGTAATACGGGAAGATGGTTGGATGTTGCCCACCATCCGGCACCAATAAGACCAATCTTTGCCCTTGATGTCATAAATTAGTGCTCTCCTATAGATAAGTTTTCCTATTTCGTTTTTCACCGTGTATGTCACGACAATACAATTGAGTGCAGTTAGTATGGTGTGACTAATTCAAATCTGAATTTTGCTGGGTATTAGTATATGAAAAGAGGTGCGCAAATACTTTTATATTCGTAGCGTTTTTTTTGAGAGTAGCCGTGGGATATATTGATTTGAGACATAGTATGACAAAACTGTGTTGTGCACAGCACCTTATTGGGTGAGTCGAGATGGGGATGTTGCTAATTGGTTAATGACTTACGCGAAGTAGCTATACTCACGCTATTCGCGTTGTTTTTCTGCGGCGCTTTGCTACAGATTGGGTATATGCTCGTGTGCAAACGTCAAGGCCTAGATGTATCTAGTCACAGATTCACTTTCTTTTTTATGGCGAATCTAAGCCTGATATGCATACTCCCACTGTGGTTATTTGGTCGTCTCAGCCTGTCCGTTTGGATCAGCGATTTATCCGTTATTTTAATTAATCTAATCGGTTGGGGGTTGACCTTCACTAGAAATCGGAATGTAGGGGTAAAGCTGGGAGAGAAGCATGGAGGGGTGCGCGCTTATACTGTGTATTATCAAGGTCAGCCGTTGGGCGTTGTGACCAAAGAGGGTTTTGAACGACTAGCTGAACTCAATCTGCTGCGAAAACAGCAGACTGTTGAACTGATTAGACATTACGCACAAGAGGCGCGAAGACAGGGCGCGCGTGTCGTTCTATTGCAGAATAAAGAGCGAAATCAGACCCTTATAAAAGTTGAAGAGATTTAGATTATGCGAGAGAAATGGCTTCGTCTATGAGCATGATGGGAATGCCATCGTCTATCGGATAGAGGAAGGCTCCGTCGGCTCGCACTAGGCCACCGTCTATTTGCTTTTCTACTTTCTGTCCGCCTCGGTTGGTTAACTCGCCTTGATTAATGCGTTTGTTCAATCCATCAATTATGCTTTGGTCTGCTAACTGTACCGGTGATTTGTCCTCTGGACAGGCCAATATTTCTAGCAACTCTTTGTCGATCATTTAATATCCCAATTGGATTAAAGTGTAGTCTAAAAATAGGACTCATGGCTTTTAACGACAAGTAGTAGACTGGTAGGAAAAAAATGCCTAAGGTGAGATTTTTTTTCCATAAAGAATGGCTTTTCTGCCGGAGAGCTATTTTGTTAGATTTTTTATTTTTTTCTAAGTGTTAGTAAAATATATATGATAAAAGGCCATTGTGTTAATTCTTGGGTTTAGGCCTCATCCTTGCTGAAGAGATTGGGTGAAATGATTGAATTCAATCACCTATTCTCTGGGACGGCGTAAAAATGGAAAATATTGAAACGAAAACTAGTGTTCGAAACGAACGTCTGGCTTTTATCGTCGAGCGTTGTTTGGAAAGTCAGGCGGCGTACAAACTATTTGATATGCTTGCATCTATTTCTGACCTAAAGCCGGATGCTAAAGTAGAGTACATGGAACTCGTTAGAGAGTCTGGTGCGTATAGTGACGAAGAAATAGACGCAATTAAGCGATTGATAACCAGCGGAGCCGCTCGTTACTTCAAGGTGGTTATCGATCAGGTTCGCGAAGAGCAGGTGCAGCGCGAAATCGAGGATATGATAATTTAAAACGCGCTCGTAAGAATGCGTTTGTCTTACATTAGTGGGTTATTTTGCCATATATGAGCAGGCAAAGTGGCCATCTCGGGCGTGCCATAGCAACGAAAAACGGGACCCAGTGCCTCAACTAGATCCCGTTACTTCTGTTCTAACTACCCTTGTGCCTACAGGGTGATCCCCTCTTCTCTAAGGAATTTCTGAATGCCTTTCTTATTAAGTGTGCGCAGAGCACGGGCAGACAAACGCACGGTGACTGTGCGATCCTCTTCTGGAATATAAAGGCGCTTGGTAATCAGGTTGGGTTTCTGAACACGCTTAGTTTTGCGCTGGGAATGGCTTACGTTGTTTCCCACTAACCCTTTTTTGCCGGTTAATCTACATTTTCTGGCCATTTTGCTACTCCTATCAGTAGGCTTCAAAAAATAGGTTGTGTGTTTAGATAAGTCAAGTGAGTAACTTGACAAAGCAAGCCAACCCCACCACCTTAAAAAACGGTGTGAGTGATTGCTATCCTGTTAAACAATCTATCCGTTTTATACCCAAATGATAATGAACACATGGCTACGTTATGCGCTGGTTCTGAGCGTGCTGACCGCAAGTCATCTCCATGCCCGCGTAGATGTCATTGATGTTACAGTTAAGAGTAGTCTCATAGAATATCGCCCGGATGGCATGCGCTCCGGCGAGGTGGGTGCGACTCATCTGGTGGGGGTTCCACCTACTGGCGAAGTGTGGATCGAGCGAGTTGAGGCTTTCACAGCAGACGGGCGCGCTATTGCCATTGGCCAGTCGGACGCTTGGGCTTCTATTGCAGGGGAAGGGATGGTGCGTCGTCAGCGGGTTGTGGAATTGGCATTCGCACCTTTACTCGACGGGTCAGAAGGCGTGTCGGCCGAACGGGTCGTCGTCGAATTGGCGTATGAGGATGTCTCTCTTGAAGCAGGGGAAAAAGTTCATCGATTTCCATACTCGCACGCTGAGAGCTTCTATCGTCAGATTGTCAGTAACTATGAACAGGCAGCCAATTGGCGCGTGCCGCGCGTCCGGAGGCCCTCTGCCAAGTCGGCTCAATTAGCCGGACGCTGGCTGCGCATTATCGTAGGCGAGAGCGGTATGTTTCGCCTAACGGGGGAAGATTTGAAGCGGGCGGGCATTGTCCTTGATGAGGTGGATCCACAAACGCTTCGTCTCTTCTATGGAGGAGGCGAAGCACTTTCCGAAAAAGTGGTTCAACCACCGAGTGCATGGAAGGAGATGGGGCTTGTCGTCGAAGACGGTGACGACGGTCGTTTTGACCCCGCTGACTATGTGCTCTTTTACGGAGAAACGGCACAGCGCTGGGAATACGAAAGCGAAGAAGCCGGTTACGTCTGGAGAGAGAACCTCTACACAGATGACAACACATACTGGCTGGGTTTTTCCGGGGGCATACAGGGAAAGAGGCAAACGCGACGCAGTGGCGCGTTATCCCGTAAGGCTCTCCCAAAGCCAGACCACTATCGTGTGTATACTCACAGCGAGGAAGAGCAGTTTATCCTATACCAGACGTATGGTATCAAGTCGGGATATACGTGGTATGGCGAAGATTTTCGCGGCAATGCGCGCAATTTTCGCGTTCTCGTGAAAGATCCTGTGGACAGTCCTGTTGAGATCCGCTTGGGTTTTATAGGGATCGGCGGTAATCAATCTAAATTTAATGTGCGATGGAATGGAACACAGGTCGGAGATGTTTCCTTTGATATTCCAAGGCCCGTACAGCGCGCGTTGCAGAGCGAGGGGGGACCGGTCGAAGGGCTCAACGAATTAGGTCTCTTTCATTCGGGAGACCCAGCTCGGTTCGATTGGTATGAGTTGGAGTATGATCGCGGTTTTACCGCTGAGCGAAATCGATTGTCTTTTTTTTCACCCGTAGTGAATACGGCAGCGGAGTACGAACTAACGGGATTTGCCGAAGAAGTTCCCCGAATTTTTGAGGTGTCAGAAACGCTTGTTGAAATTGAAGATTTCGTGTATGAACCAGACAGAGGGCGGGTTGTATTCCAAGACGAATCTCTCGAGACGCCAGGTCATTACGTGGTTGGAGGAACCACTTCATGGCTTAGTCCCAAGCGAATCGTAGAAGATCGACCCAGTGCGTTGATCTCAGGTAATAACGCAGCGGACTACGTAATCATTTATCACAGAGATTTTGAGGATGCGGCAACGCGGTTGGCTGCTTGGCGCGCCTCGGACGATCAATGGGGGCCGCCTCCCACAGTGCTTCCAGTAGATGTTCAGGATGTGTATGATGAATTCTCTGGCGGTATGCTTGATCCTGCGGCGTTGCGCAACTTCCTCTCATATGCTGAATCCAACTGGCAGCGACCTCCCATGTTCGTTCTGCTCATGGGTGACGGCTCTTACGACTACAAGAACAATTCGAAAACGAGCACGGGCAATTGGATACCCCCTTATCAAGACGGTGATAGCACGTACGACGAGTGGTATACTTATTTGTTGGGCGATGATGAGTTGCCGGATATGGCTATTGGGCGAATTCCGGTTCAGTCTGCTGTAGAGGCCGGTGACATAGTAAATAAGATTATCGCCTATGACAACGAACCCGAGCCCGGTCTTTGGCAGAGTCGCGTCCTCCTCGTAGCGGACGATGTTGTCAATCCAGATCGCCCGTTGGACGTAGAGACTTTTTTCCTGACCGACAGCGAATACATGGCCCGGAGTACATTTCCTAAGGGAATAAATGTAGACAAACTGTATCTGGGACAGTTTCCTTTTGAAGGTCGCAACAAACCGCGTGCACGGGATGAATTTATCCGTCGCTACAACGAGGGCTCCTTGATTCTGACATACTTGGGACATGGTAATCCAGACGTATTGGCACACGAGCAGATGTTCCGCGTCTCGCGTGACTTGAGTGAGATTGCCAACGGGCGTAGGCTTCCGTTTTTCTACACTGCGGCCAGTCAGGTGGGCGTATTTGACGATCCGGTAAAAACCTCTATGCCAGAAGAGTTGCTGAAACTATCTGATGGAGGTGTCATAGGTATGATCTCAGCTACGCGGGTGGGTTTTCACCTGAGTAATGTTTTGTTGTCGGCCGCATTTCATCGTCAAATGTATCGCAGCGAGCGTGATGGCGTGCCGGTGGGGTTGGCGCTTTTGGAGGCTAAACAGATTGCCCGCCAAGATTTAAACGCCAGTGATCTGGTCGGGATCCGCAATATGCGGCGTTACTCGCTATTTGGCGATCCTTTACAGCGGTTGGCTCTGCCGCGCTATCAAGTAGAACTTGAAATCGATAAACCGATGAGTGCGCTCGGTGTGGTTGAGGTCAGTGGACATGTGCTGGACGAAAATGGCCAACGTGCCGAAGAGTATAATGGGCACGCGTGGTTACAGGCTTTTGACTCTGGTGAGATGAGCCTTATAGATGGATTGCGCTACAGGCAGGTAGGTGCCTATATATTTCGCGGCAAATACAAAGTGGTGGGAGGTCGTTTCAGCGGTCAATTTAGGGTGCCCAAGGATATCAGCTATGGAGGCATTGAGGGACGTATCAGTGCCTATGCCTGGAGCGACGAAGCTCCTACGGCCTACGGTGCGTTGGAAGACCTGCTCATTGCTGGCACGGCGCCCGACGTGGAGTCGGATACAGAAGGACCGCAAATTCGCATTGGATTCGAGGGTGTTGAAGTGTTTAACAGCGGTGACCGCATTGCTGGACAGCCAGTGTTTCGGATTGCTATCTCGGACCCGAGCGGTATCAACATAACGGGTGAGACGGGACACGATATCGAATTGTCTATCGACGATGAGACCTACACGCTAACGAACCTGTTTAACGTGCTCAATGGCGATTATCGCGAAGGAGTTGTGACTTTTTCTCCGCCCGAACTGGAACTGGGTGAGCACACAATTCGTCTGAAAGCGTGGGATACTTTCAATAACTCGTCGCGAATTGAAGCTGTATTCGAGTTGGTTGAAATGGGAGAGAAACCTATACAGAACACTCTATTCTACCCCAACCCACTGCGTAATCAGAGCGGTTACTTCACCTATGATCTGACCGAGACCGCTCAGAATGTGCGCATAAAGATATTTGCACTCAGTGGGCGTTTAGTCAGTGAGGTGATGGGGAGCGGCAATGAGGGATATAATCAGATTCTCTGGGAAGCACCTGCGGATTTAGCTAATGGTTCTTATCTTTATCAAGTAGAGGCAGAGCGAGTTGTGGGCGGTGCTATAGAGCAGACCGCGATTCTACAGCTCGCTCGCTAAAAAATAGCGGAGGGACGCTTTTGTAGCACGGATATTGCTTTTGTTCGAACTGGCGGTGCCGTTTAAGGGTTGCCGGTAGCCATTATCGCTTAGTCCTAGGGGAACGTTGCTATGAAAAAAAACAGCGCCATAATAGTGGTTGCTCTCTGTCTATTCTGCTCTTTTGAAAAAGCCAGCGCTACGCCGGAAAGTCGCGCCGCTGTGCTGTTTCTCCTTATCGAACCCGGTGCTCGGGCCATCGCAATGGGAGAGTCGTATGTTGCCATCGCAGATGATGCGACGGCTAGTTATTTCAATCCTGCCGCTCTGGCGGGACAGAGCAAGAAAAAAATCAACTTCACTCACAGTAAATGGTTGCCGGGTTTGGCCGACGACTTGTCCTATGAGTTTTTGGCGTACTCTTCGCCGCTTGAGGGTTGGGGCAATATTGGCCTGAACGTCGCTTTGCTGAATCTGGGCGAACAGACACGGACCGATGAGCGTGGTAATGCTCAGGGCACTTTTCGTAGCTACGACGTGGCGCTATCAGCTGCGTATGGAGCTCGGATCGGCGATAATACTTCGGCAGGTATTGGCCTTAAGTTCATCCGTAGCAATTTGGCCGATCAGGGAGCAGGGATTGAGCGAGGTAAGGGCGTCGGCAACAGCTTCGCCGCTGATTTGGGCTTCCAGTGGAGAGCCTCTTCGAACTTTACTTTCGGGGCGGCGTTGCGGAACTTGGGTCCTAAGATTGCCTACATCGATGCGAGTCAGGCGGATCCGCTGCCTCAGCATCTCGTAATTGGGACGGCCTACGAAGTCGTGGATACCCAATACCACGACGTGCTGTTGTCTATGGATCTTTACAAGCCGCTTATTGCCGATGGTTCGTTTGTAAGTAATCTATTCAAAGCCTGGGCCGATGATTCCATGAGCGACGAGTTTAAAGAGATTGATTTACACGTTGGTGGTGAGTATAAATACGGTCTTTCTGCTCAGAAAGACGATGCGTTCTTTGCCCTCCGCGCCGGCTATTCTCTTGACCACGACGGAGAGCTCAATACCCCTACTTTCGGTATCGGCCTCAAATACAACCGGTTTCAAATCGACGTTGCGTATTTAACGGGTGAGGACACGCCGATGCAGGACAATACGCGCTTTTCGCTCAACCTTATTTTTTAGCGTTCTTTACGATGAGCTGTAATGGTGGGATAACATTTCAGCTATTTTTTCACTCAATTGCGATATATCTGACTTCAATTGCTATTGATTCGCACGCTCATTCCACTTCTCCTGTGCGCAAGTGCTCTCTGTGCACAGGAGTGGCGGATCCTCGCTATTAGAGTCGACTTTCCCTTTGAAGAGACGGATGAATCCACGACTACGGGTCGCGGTTCTTTCGATCTGCGCTCGGTAGAGGAAGCAGGCGCTGAATACGATCTGCCGTACGACTTACCCCCGCATGATCGCACATATTTTGAACATCATTTAGAAGCGCTAGGTCGTTATTACGACGTCGTTTCTGAGGGACGTGTGGATATTAAGTACGAGGTCTACCCGCGTGGAAACGAAATTACGTACACGCTTCCCGAGAGCATGTTATACTACGGAAACGGACGCAGTGGTGAGGAAATCGGACAGCGCTGGGTTCAACTACTGCGCGACGCCCTCGTCCTTGCTCAGGCAGATCCCGAAGGTCCCAATCTTAACGAGTTCAACAGCTTCTTGATTTTTCACGCTGGCATAGGGCATGAAACCGGTGCGTTAAACGATATTCGATCTGTTTTTCTCCAGCCAAAGGACTTTGACCAATACAATGGCGGGGCGCTCCAGATTGGAGAAGTACAGATCGACCAAGCGTGGATCCTGCCCGAGTCGCCGAGCACGTTTGGGCGGGGTGGTCTCAATGGCTTAATGGCCAAGTTTTTCGGTCATCAACTGGGGCTGCCTGGCATGTCTAATTTTGCGGGTGGACTGCCTGCAGTCGGCGGATGGAGCCTGATGGATGTTGGCGCAAATGCCTTGGGTTTTGTGCGACGAGATAGCTTGGATGCGGTCGTGGGCTTCGTCGCTCCCCATCCCATGGCTTGGAGCAAGATACGCCTCGGTTGGATTGAACCGCTCGAGGTGGTGCGGGACACCGTAGTTTCTGTTCTTGCCACGGATCGCGCCGGGGCGCTGCCCAAAGCAATTCGAATCCCGATTGATGATAAGGAGTATTTCCTGCTGGAAAATCGTCAGCGAAGAGGTCGGCAAGGAGCGCCTGTTGGCTTGGAAGTCGTCGGTGCTGATGCGGATGAAATTTCCTGGATTGACGAAACGCAGGTTGATTTTTCCGGCGGTGATCGGGGTGTCTGGCTCGGCGTTGACGAGTACGACGCCTTTATTCCTGGATCCGGCCTGCTGATATGGCACGTCGACGAGCAGGTTATTGCAGAGCGTCCCGAAGGGGGAATGAATAACGATCCGGTGCTTCAGGGCATTGCCCTTGAGGAGGCCGATGGCTACCGAGATATCGGTCGACCCGTATTTGAACGACTGCGACAGATTGAAGGCCATCAAGACGATCCGTTCTACAAGGGGGGGAGTAGTCTGTTTGGGCGCGATACAAAGCCCAGCACGCGCAGCAACGATGGATGGGCGACCGGGATTGAGGTGGAAGTGCTTTCCGACAACGCCGATGTCTTAGAAGTTGCCATACGTTTTACTCGACAGCAGATCGGTTGGCCACGGGGCATTATCGATGGACGTCGTCTACAGGCGTCCGACATCGACGGTGATGGTCAGGTTGAATTACTCGTTGAGGACGCGGTAGGTTTGCACTACGCCGAGTGGGATAGCGGGCTTGCCGAGTGGAGCGTTGAGGGTGGACGTTTCTTAGCGTCAGGTGACCTAGACGGCGACGGTCGCGACGAGCTCTTTGTGCAGCGTGCCGAGATGGTTGAAGCATGGGGAATGGGTGATGAGGGACCGCTGTGGAAGCGAGAGCTGTCGGGTGAAGCGGATGATGCGCTTTTTGGTCTCTTTTCTCGCGTTGGAGGAAACCCAGAGCCGACGCTTGCTCTTGTCGTCTCGGGTGCTGTGCTAGAGTTGGACGCGCGCGACGGCGCGATACGAGCTGCGATTGATCGAGCGGGGGAACCGTTTCTATCGCTGTATGGAAACGGAGACGGGTTTAGCGGCATTGGAGACGGAGCGCTTGATGCATACGGACAGAAGCCGTTGCCGGCTATGTGGGGACAGGAAGACGCCGTGTCGCGCGTTTTTGTAGCGGGGGCTGCAGGCGCTGTGCTCGTAGGGGACCAAGAGCTCGTCTTAGGCGATTCGCTGTTGGTCTCCCCTGCCTTGGGTGACGTGGATGGAGATGGTCTGCTTGAGGGCGTATTTCCCGGTGCTTCATCTCTGCACATCATAGATGGAAATGGAGTCCATCAGGCTGATTTTCCGGTGGCCTTACCTGACTATGCGCAGGCAGGTCCCACTCAGTACGAGCCTATATTGGCCGACATCGACGGACGCGGAGATCAAGAAATTTTGGTAGTGGGGTACCAGGGTATTTACGCTCTGACGGGCCAGGGAGCGTTGGTTTCTGGTTTTCCTCTGCTGATGTCAGAAACGCCGATGTTTTCACCTGCGGTAGCAGATTTTGATGGAGACGGCCTGCTCGAGGTGGCAGCCCTTGGCTCTAGCTTACTTTATGGATGGGAACTAGGCGCGGTCGATCCGGGCTTTTCGGGGACTGCAGTCGACTGGGGACAGGCCGATGGGGGAGCGGCTGGAATGCGTTTTGTTCGGGCCGAAGGAGTGCGGTTAGAGGAACCAGTCGATGCGTTGTTGGCCGAGGATGAGATCTACTGTTATCCCAATCCGGTCGGCGGCGGGCAGCGCGTCCATATGCGCTTTTTCTTAATGGAAACGGCCTCTGTTGAGATCGTGGTGTATGACGCGCTTGGCGCAGAAGTCGAGCGTATTAATGCGGATGGTCATGTTGGAGAAAACGATATTGCCTGGAGCGTAGAGACCTATGCAAGCGGTATATATCTGTGTAAACTTCAGGCTAAGACGCCCGCTCGAAGTGCCAGCGCTCTCGTAAAGATGGCGGTGCGCCAATGAGGTGGATCGGGAGCGTGCTGCTGGGGCTCTCTCTGCTTTGGTCTGGAAAAATTGAGGCGCAGAACCATCCCGAATTGGACTGGCGCGTGTTTGAAACAGCGCATTTCCGCGTTTTGTATCACCAGGGGTTAGAACACGCCGCTAGTAGAGCTGCCCAGATTGCCGAAGAGGCCTATGGCCCGATAACGCAGCTGTATGGCTATGAGCCGAGTGAACGCGTGCGGATTGTCTTAAAAGACTACGATGACTACGCCAACGGCGCGGCGTTTTTTTACCACGATACAATAGAGATCTGGACGACCTCGCTCGATCACGATTACGAGCTGCGCGGAACCACCGACTGGTTGCGCAACGTCATTACGCACGAGTTCACACATATCATTTCTCTGAGTATTGCCCGGAAAACTTCGCAGCGCGTGCCTGCCTTGTACCTGCAATATTTTGGATATCAACGCGAGAAAAACCGCCCCGATATCTTGGTTGGCTATCCGGATGCGATCGCATCGTATCCGTTAATGAATACGATTGTACCGATGTGGTTGGCCGAGGGCGCAGCTCAGCACATGGCCGAGGGGGTTCGGAGAGACCGCTGGGATGCGCACCGCGATATGGTGCTGCGCATGCGGGTACTGTCCGATCGCCAGCTCTCTTTTAATGAGATGGGCGTATTTGGCAAATGTGGTTTTGGCAACGAATACGTATACGATCATGGCTTTGGACTAACTCGATATATAGCTCGTGAATACGGCGATGAAATGCTTGCAGAGCTTTATCGAGGGGCCGCACGCTGGCGCACGCTGGATATAAACGGCCTCATCGCCGAAAAGCTGGGCCGTTCGGTCGAGCAATTACACGCCGATTGGGTAACCGACATGCGCGCTCAGTATGAGGCGCAGGTTGCAGCGCTTGGCACGCTGCGCGAGGGGGAGTTGGTCGCCGATACGGGTTTCTCTAATATGCGCCCACGGATCTCGCGCGACGGAACGCGATTGGCTTATCTGTCTACGCAAAAGCAACATTATGGACCGCATCTGCTTGTCATGCGCGACATCGAGAGTGGTGATGAAGAAGTTATAGCACCTGCCGTAGCGGCTTCGGCACTTAGCTTCTCTCCAACAGAAGATAAGCTGGTATTCGCGCGGATAGGAAAGGCCGATTCATACGGTTCTCGGCAGTCTGACATATACGCGTACGCCTTTTCTGCAAAAGATCCGAGTTGGATACGCAGTGCGGCTTGGTTGGCGCCCGCTCTCGTGCGGGGTTACGGTGATAAACCCGCCGCAGAAGAGCGTTTGAGCCGCGGGTTACGGGCTCTATACCCTGACTATTCGCCCGACGGGGAATGGATTGCATTTGTCCGCAACGGGGGTACCAACAATAATTTGGGTCTGATGAGAGCAGACGGGAGCGACGTGCGGGACCTGACGCAAATTGCCGACGGTACCCAGCTTTACAGCCCTCGCTTTTCACCTGATGGGGCGTATATTGCCTTGTCAGTGGCGCGTCAAGGACAGCGCGACATTGCGATATTGAGGCTACGCCAAGACGGCGATGATCTGAGGGCCGACGAAGCTTGGGAGTGGGCCATAACGACCTCTGGCACGGATCGCGACCCGGCCTGGAGCGATGATGGGACGCACCTATATTTCTCCTCCGATGTGAGCGATATTTTCAATATTTATGCCGTTGAACTGGCTACGGGAACCGTCAAGCAGATAACCAATGTTCAAGGGGGCGCGTTCAACCCAACGGTTGACGCCCAGGGCAGAGTGTATTTCTCGGCCTATACTGCCGATGGATTTGAGATTCGCCAGATTCGCGATAAGGGTACGGATGTCATTCTCACTCGCGAACGTCGCCCCGCTGGAAGTGCCTCCGTAAAACGGCCAGCGACGGATCTGCGCGCTGAAGGTCGAGCCTATGGGACCGACTTTCTCAAAACTTCTCTGCTGCCGCGTCTCAGCATAGATGAAGGTAGGTTCAAGCCGGGCATTTACGCGTCGTCTAGCGATGTGCTCTACAGGCAAAACGTTTTTGCAGGCGCGGCGCTAGCGCCCAAAAATGGAGATCGCGACCTCTTTGCCATATACGAATACGGCGGATTTCGCCCAACGCTATTTCTCGAGGCATTTCACCAGAAACGCCATTCTGCGCGTGGAGATAGTTCAGATGCGCGGGATGCGGTCATAGATGGGGTTAACTTTAGCCTAAATCAGATCAGTATAGGTGCTCGAAGCAAATGGGGTCATTTTGGCCAAATAACCGCATCTCTGACTTACGATCGGTATGATGCAAGCGTCGAATGGCGCGCTTTTGTGCCGCGCCGGGACGGACAGGTAGGGCTCGTTCTGGAGAAGCAAAAACCGTTTGGCTATACTTATCTCAATGGCTTTGGACTGGGTCTAACCTACCAACTTAACCTGCTTGCGCGCCGCCGCGATCGCGACATTAATCCGCTTGGCAGGCAAATTTACTTTCGCTACGACCGAATGTACAACTACTTTCTCGACTCTTTTAACGAGCAGGCCTCGTTTATAGACGAGAAGTTTATCAAGCTGTTCTATAATCAGCTCACGTTGGACTGGAATGAATATGTCGGACTGCCCTGGAATACGCGTTTAGGTCTGCGCTTTTATGGCGGATGGATTGCCAGCGATCAGGTTGACGACAAAGAAGCAGTTGGTGACTTTTTCGATTATCATATCGGCGGTCTCAACTTCATGAAGGGCTACACGTTTTACAGTATAGAGGGACGGAAAGCAGCGATGGCTACGGCGACGCTGCGCTTTCCGATTGTTCGTAAATGGGGGACTCGTTTTCTCCATCTTTATGTCGACAAGATATATGGGGCGGTTTACGGTGGGATGGGCAAAGCATGGGATGGCTCATTTGACGAGCCAGACTCTTTTTATGGACGCACGAGTCCGCTGCGTGATGTGGGAGGACAGTTGCGTTTTGATCTGAATTCGTACTACAGTTTGCCCACGTGCGTTCAGTTGGACCTAGCTTATGGACTCGACGAGATGACTGAGCGCAGTCCGTGGAAATTTTATATGACCGTACTGTTCGGATACTTATAAGCTCTGCAGCGAGGAGCGCATTTGTCAGGGAGACGATAGATGTTTATAAGAATGATTATTTTGCTCGGGTTTAGTATGCTGCTCGCGAGCTCGCCGCTGGTGGCCGAACCAGCACCTAGCATGCTCAGCGATCAGGGACAACGACTTTTGATGGGGCCGATTCAGTGGGCTGCTGTAGAGGGAGAAACGCCCGCTTCGAAAGAGCCTGTTAAACGCGTGAAAAAAGAGAGCGGGACGTCGTCTGGAAAGGCCTTTCTGTATTCTCTCTTGGTTCCAGGTCTGGGAGAGATAATGAACGGATCCACGCTGCGCGGTGCGTTTTTTATGGGAATAGAAGCAGTCGGATTGGGTCTGTATTTTAACTGGAATACAAAGGGGAAAGACATAGAGAAGGAATTTCGTCAAGTTGCCGACGAAAAGTGGAGCCCCGAAAATTACTTGGCTTGGCGCAGCTCGACCATTTCTAGAAATTCGTCTATTACGCATGCTTTGCCGTGTTCAACCTATGTGAACGACTACTTGACTACGGGTGGTTTTGGAGACTGCGCCGACTCCGAGGTGCAGCAGTACTACGAATTGATTGGAAAATACGATCAGTATGTATCTGGATGGACTGATTTAGTATATGCCGAGACGGGAAATCCCGCCGGAGCCACGCAGGTTGACTCGGTAGAAAACTACCTGTCGGAAACGCGCTTGGCCTATGAGATCCAGCGCGATGATAGCAATCAATTTCTAAAGCGAGCGAGTGCGGTAACGGGCCTGCTCCTTGTTAATCACGTCATTAGTGCCATCGATGCGGCTCGCGTGGCCCGCCTGCGTTCCGAAGGTGCTACGGCAGAGGCTATAGAGCGGCGGACGCAGTTTTCTTTTGTTTTGCATCAACGGCAGCGGACGCGCGTTCCCATGCTGATGGCGTACAAACCCTTTCCCTAAAGCGATGTGATGTTTCTGAAACATTGGATCACTCCCATCCTTATCGCGGTATGGACCGCGACCGCGTCCGCCCAGACTAGCGCCGGCGCTTTCTGGCGTTCTCTGATCCTTCCGGGTTGGGGACAGCACTACGCCAATAGTGGGGGCGGCCGTTTCATCGCTGCGGAAGCAGGCCTGTGGATCGGCTATATAGGGTTGAACCGCTTGGCGGATGTGCGAGAAGATCGTTTTCACACTCAAGCTGCAGAATATGCCAGCGCTCGTTCGCGCGGCAAGGGGCGCCAGTTCTTAGACGACCTTGGCTTTTACGATAGCCGCTTGCAGCACAATCAGTTTGCTCTTCGCGAAGACGGTCCAAGCGCTGAAGTGTACACTACGCTTTCTGACTGGGAGTGGCGTAGCGCTGAGGCGCGCGAGCGTTACCGCGATATGCGTAATGGGAGTCAAATGGCTAGTCGCCAGGCGCTGTACGCGACGGGAATGGTCGTCGCAAATCACCTTCTATCAGCGATTCATGCCGCGCGTAGTCTGGCTCCGCCCGCCGCTACAGAACCGCCCGCAGAAATCAGCTTCGCCCCCAAGCTGGATGGGTTTTATTGGTCCTTAGTGCGACGCTTTTAGTTTGATGCATTTTCTCTTTGTCTCTCTTTTCATAATGCCGTCCCTGCTCCTTGCTCGTCCTTGTGGGACGCGCTGGTTAGCTGAGCAAGCGGTGGATATATCACTGCCCGTCGGTAAAGTGTCGGCGGTGCAACAGAATGCAGAGGTCGTGGTAGGTAGCACGTTGCAGGTCGCCGTGTCTGGCGATTCTTTTTTGCGTCCAGCAACCTGTCGCTATGTGGGGGAAAACGCTTATATCTTTGTTCAAGACAACTTATGGGACGTCGTTGTAGTGCAGCCCTCAATTGATCGGCTGGGAGATGTCTTTGATCGATCCACCCCGGCAGATTCGACCCGCGGCATATACGAAATGGCGACGGAGGCGTTTGGTGCGGCTCCGGACGTCGACGGCGATAGGCGCATTTTCATTTTTGTCATTGATATGCCAGACGATCGAATTGTTGGCTACTTCGATCCGCGAATAGCGACGCATGTAGACCCGGGTTTGCGCAAAGATGCGGTGTATCTCGATGGCTATCATCTGAATGCAAATCCCACCCTAGTGCGTGGCACGCTAGCGCATGAATTCCAGCACTTGATTCATTGGGGGCACGATGAAGATGAAGAGATCTGGATCGATGAGGGTCTGTCGGGATATGCGGAAGAATTGGTCGGTTTTGCTGAGACTGATCCACAGATGGTTCCCCGTTTCCTAAATACGCCAGATCTCGACTTGACCGCATGGCCGTCTTTTACGTCTGCTTCTATCCCGCACTACGGTGCGACGTATCTCTTTGCCTCTTTTTTGCGCGAACGCTACGGTCCCGAGATGATTCGCGCCCTCGTTTCTGAAAAACGCAATGGTACGTTCGGCGTAGATGAGGCTTTCAAAGACATCGGAGCGGTTGAGAGCTTTTTAGGTGCTTGGCGTCTGTGGATTGCGGCAAACTACGCTTCGGACGACGCGTACTACGGGTACAGTGCTTTGGGGCAACGGCGGGTGCGGACGTACCCCATTGTCGAGCTGCCCTTCGGGCCTAAGCAGGGAGATGTAGTAAACCAGTGGGGCTCGATTTCCGTCGCGCTACCTATGTCGGGCAATATAGAGGTTGAGTTTCAGGGCGAAGAAGAAGGACGCTACGCCGTTTGGGGATACGGCATGCGTGGACAGACTGGAGAAATGGTCAACGTGATGCTGGACAGCACAAACGGGGGACGTGTGCAGTGGGCACGCGTAGACAGCGTTGCCCTTATCGTTGGTCGCGCCTCGGCTTTTGGCGGTGCGTTTTCTCTATACGGCCGTCTATACGAGCCACCTCCTATATCTACGGCAGTGCTGGACGAGCGGTCCAATGCGCGCGAACTCTCGCTGGGACCTGCCTATCCAAATCCCTTTAATGGACAGGTTTTATTGCCTCTAACGCTGTCACAGGAACGCGATGTCGACCTGTCGATTTACAACAGTATGGGCCAGCGAGTCCGCGTTCTACATAGTGGCTTTCTGCAGGGAGGCGTTCACCGCATGTACTGGGATGGACGAGACGGAGAGAATCGCGCGGTTGCCAGCGGTCATTATTTCGCACTAGCGCGAGTCGATGAAGCCATATTTATGCGTGGATTAACGCTGCTAAAATAGCGCCGTCGGCAGACGGCCAGAGAGCTCTATCAAACCCTCACATGTGAAACTCGGCTACTGGATGTGCGTGGCGATCTATTATTGTCGCCAAATCGTGCGCATAGCTTTGCCCAGTGTTAGGATTGCGCAATTCGGGAGCGATTTGCAGAAGCGGAACGAGCACGAAGTCGCGTTCGCTGATATGGGGATGAGGAAGAGTAAGCTTGCTGCTGTTCAGGCAGATATCGCTCATTAAGAGCAAATCCAAATCGAGCGTGCGCGGTCCCCAATGGATATGTCGTTGACGGCCAAAACGGTGCTCAATGCGCTGCATTTCTGCAAGAACTGCCTGTGGACTGCGATCCGTTTCTGCGCAGCAGACGGCGTTGAGAAATGCGGGCTGGTCTGTATAGCCATGCGGAGCAGTTTCATATATGCTGGAGACCGATACGACGTCGATGTCGGGAACGGCTCGCAGCGCATCGAGACCGCCTTGTAAAAGGGCCTGACGGTCATCCAGATTGGATCCAAGCGCAATAAAGGCGCGCTCAGTCATAGCGGCGCTGTATTTCGACCTCAACCCCATCAAAGTCGCCCGGTACGGGTGGGTGGGGTTTGCGCACCCGCACGACCAGTGAGATGGGGGCATGGGAAGCGCCTATTGCCGCGGCTAGGTGTTCGGCTAACGCCTCAACCAGGTCGAAACGATGCTGAGTAACAACCCCTTCCACGATCTTGTATACGTCAGCATAGTTGACGGATTGTTCGAGATCATCGCCGCGTCCTGCCTCGCTGAAGTCCCCAATTAAGTCTACGTCGACTTCGAAGCGCTGACCGAGGCGTGCCTCTTCAGAAAACAGGCCGTGATAGGCGTAAAAACGCATATTGCGCAGGCGGATGGTGTCGTTTTCCATTGTTCTAAGTCCGTTTTGTCGGGGTGGAACGCGGATGAATATAGGAGAGAGGGTCGGGCTGTCAATTGTCTGAAAATTCTGCACCAGCTTGATTTGCTCATGCGCGTTGAGTATATTGCTAGTTTCAAGGACAATCTATCCCAAGGAGGTCCACGATGTCAGAAGTTTCAGCTATGCGAAGTACTAGCTCGGCTGTGCAGGCAGGCGGTTCGCGCGCCCAAGAAGAGGCGCGAGCCGATCGCAATCAGGCGCAAGAGCGCCGTGCAGAAGAGGCTGAGGCACGCCGTCAGGAAGAGCACCAGCGCGCGACTCGAGCAGAGCAGGCGGGTCAGTCAGAGCGGGCCGAACAGGCGCGTCAGCAGCAGGCTGTGCAGCAGGAACGACAGGTTAATGAGAGCCAGGGTCAGCGCTTGGAAATGGAAGCGCGGCAGGGACGAGGACAAATCGTCGATACGCTTGTTTAAGTAAGCAGAGCCCAAGGCAAAAAGCGCAAGGGCGCACCGCTGGACAATTGAGTTCGGCGGCGCGCCTTTTTTATGAACGTGAGAGAGCTTTATGTGCTATATCGCGCCTGTAGTATGCTGCGTCGAAATGAATGGCTTCGACGGCTCGATAGGCGTTGGTAACGGCATCCTGAATCGTATCGCCCAGCGCAGTCACGCCAAGGACGCGGCCACCACTTGTTACTATATGTCCGTCGCGCTGCTCCGTGCCAGCGTGAAATACGACGCGATCGGGGTTTCCTTCAAATGATTGCAGCCCAGATATGGCCATGCCTTTGGGATAGGCTTCGGGGTAGCCTTCTGCCGCCATAACGACGCAAACGCAGGCGCGAGATGATTTTTTGATTTGAATGCGGTCGAGCTGTCCATCGCAGGCTGCCTCTAGGATGTCGAGTAGGTCGTTCTCAATCAGCGGCAATAAGATCTGACATTCTGGATCGCCGAAGCGCACATTAAATTCGACGACCTTAGGACCTTGGTTCGTTAGCATCAAGCCGCAATACAGCACGCCCGTGAACGGAGAGTCCATGCGCTGCATCTCGGCCAGAACCGGTGCAATAATATGCTCTTCGGCTTCTCGAAGGAGTGCAGGTGTCAATGCTGGAGCCGGAGCATAAGCGCCCATGCCGCCTGTATTGGGGCCTTTATCACCGTCAAATACAGCTTTGTGATCTTGTGCAGGCACTAGCGTCAGAAAGTGAGATCCGTCACATAGAGCAAAGAGGGATACTTCCTCCCCCTGCATAAATTCCTCTATGACGATCTCGCTTCCGGCGCTGCCGAATGCTGTACCCGCTAGCATGTCTTGGGCGGTGGAAATGGCTTCTTCCATCTCTGTGCATACAACGGCTCCCTTACCAGCAGCTAGTCCACTCGCTTTGACGACGATTGGAGCACCCTGCTGGCGAATATAGGCAATGGCTTTATCCGCATCTGTAAAGGAGCGGTGCGCTGCTGTGGGCACGCCGATGCGCTGCATAAGATCTTTTGAAAAAGCCTTGCTGCTCTCCAAGCGAGCCGCAGCTTCAGTTGGACCAAAAATCTTCAGGCCGCGCTGCTGGAAATGATCTACGATGCCTCCCGCTAGCGCATCATCGGGTCCCACTACGGTCAGGTCGATACCTTCGGCCAGCGCCCAGTCCGCCAGCTTGGCAATTTCTGCGCTGAGTTGCTCCCTTTCTGATGCAGGCGTATCGACGCGAATGGGTATCAAATCAGCCAGAGATCCCATGCCGGGGTTTCCGGGAGCGGCGTAGAGTTTTTCAATGCGTGGACTCTGCGCCAGCTTCCAAACCAGAGCATGTTCGCGTCCTCCCTTACCAACTACCAGCACTTTCATGGGAAATCCTTTCTATTCTACAAATAGCCAAACTCGCGCAGATCGCGCTCTTGATTGCGCCATCCCGGTCTGACCTTAACCCAGAGCTCGAGGTAAACAGATTGGTCTATCAGCGTTTCGATCGCTTTACGGGCCTGTTTGCCTATCGACTGTAGGCGAGACCCCTTGCGTCCTATTACAATGCCTTTCTGGCTCTCTCGCTCAACGTATATAACGGCGCTGATATACGTTTTATTCACCGTTCGCTCTTTAAATTCATCAATGGCGATATTGATTGAATAGGGTAGTTCGTTTTCGAGATGTTCAAAAGCAGATTCGCGGATAAGCTCAGCGGCAAAGAAGCGTTCGGGTTGCTCTGCTACCATCTCATCGGGATAGAGCTTCGGGCCCGTGGGTAGGTGGGCGTCAATACGTTCTAATAGGGTGGAGAGGTGAGACCCTTGTAAAGCAGAAATAGATATTAACTCCGACAAATTGTATTCGCTTTGTATTTGTCGCTGTAGATTCTCGAGTATGCCCGAGCCCAAAAGGTCGATCTTGTTGAGCGCCGCAATGACGGGGGTGCGCGCCTGTTCTAGGAAGCGGCGTACGAGCTTAGCTCGATCGCGCGGTTGGCTGGCATCTATTAGCAGAAGCGCTACGTCTGCCTCGCGTGCCGCCTGCTCAATCTGTCGTTCCATGCTTTCGTGTAGTTTGTAGCTTGGTTCGAGCAGGCCTGGCGTATCTAAAAAGACGACTTGGCTTTGGGGGCGTGTTAGTACGCCTAAAACGCGGCCGCGGGTTGTTTGAGGTTTGGCGGTGACTATGGACAGACGCTGGCCAAGAAAGGCGTTGAATAGAGTCGACTTGCCTGCATTCGGTCGTCCGACAAGAGCGACATAGCCGCAGCGTGTTTCAGAAGGATACGTTGGCAGAGAGCTGATAAGTGGACTCGAGTTGGTCGTGTTGTAAGTAGGCGAAATCAAGGGTAATGCGCTGATGGGGTTGCAGGCCAAGCCCGAGAGACTGGCGGTCCTCTTCTAAACCACCGCGCAGGGCTAGGGATCGGTAGCTGTATTCGATACCTGTATGCACAGGCGTGCCAGAGTCCGCATCGATGCCGCCTCCGGCACGCGATGCCAAGGCCACTGTGGCGCGTCCTCCGGCCACCATCAACTGATAGGTGGCACCTAAGAGAATAGAGGGACTAATCCGATCGTTCGCATCGGTGTTCCAAATAATGGGTGTTGATGTTATATCGCGGATGCTTGCGGCCAGCGATAGGCCGGGCCTCAGTTGGTACGAAAGGCCCAAGTCGAGTCCCAAACCGTAGGCTTTAAGGGAAGCAACCTGGCGATAGATTACTTTGACCGAGGCGCCTAAAGAAAGCGACGTGCGCAGCCTATGGGCCAGAGATAAGTAGAGCGCGTAGTCTGCGCTCGTTTCTGTCGATGCGATATACGGACGATTGGTTTGGCTCAGTGGTCGTCCTGGGTCTGCTAACTCTGTGAAGTGGATGTCGTTTACACCGACGCGCAAAAGGGCCAAGCCTACGCCGTGCAATCGTTTGTCCGGCAGTGCAATGGCCGCAAAATCGTGGTTGATCATGCCTGCAAACCGTTCGGCATGCGTCAGGTGTAGCTGTCTTTGCGATAGGCGGGTTAGGCCGGCAGGGTTCCAGTAGACGGCGGTCGGGTCATCGGCTACGGCCACGTAGGCACTACCCAGAGCCAGCGCTCGTGCACCGGCCCCCAAAGAGAGAAATTCGCCGGCAAATGACGAGGCCGCCGTGGTGTTGCCGACGGTGGAAAAAAGAAAAAAAATAGCAGTAGCTATTCTGTTCATAGAGCTTTGGGAAACGGGTGTATGAGAAGTATACCAGTACAATACGTGACGATATTTCACCTGTCAAGCGTCGCAGTTTGCCGCTTAACGTACGAGCGCGACCTGCAGGTCCATAACGTTGGTGCCCGTAGCGCCGGTCATGATTAAGTCACCTAGAGGGGAAAAGTAGGAATAGGAATCATTCTCGTGCAGATAGGCATGCGCAGATAGATTCTGTTCCAATCCCCGTTTGAGGGTAGATCCGTCTGCGATGGCCCCCGCTGCGTCCGTAGGGCCATCGGTGCCGTCGGTGCCACCGGAAAGCAGCGCGATGTCAGACCAGCCGTCCAGATGTATAGCTGCGGCTAGGGCGAGTTCTTGGTTGCGTCCGCCCCGGCCGTCTCCCTGGATGGTTACCGTCGTTTCACCACCGGCTATAACGCAGGCAGGGGGAGTAAGAGGGCGGGAACGCGTGCGGATTTCCTGTGCGATTGAAGCTAACGCTACGCCCATTTCACGAGCCTCTCCTTCTAAGCGCGAAGTTAGCACAATTGTTTCGTAGCCTAACTCTTTGGCGCATCGTGCAGCGGCATCGACGGCCAACGCGTTGTTTCCGATTACCTTATTTATCACGCGATCAAATACCGCGTCATTTGATTTAGGGGTGTCTGGAATACAGCCCCTTGCACCTTCCTCCAGGCGAGAGCGAACGGGAGCTGGCAAGTCAGATCGGAGTTTATATCTGTCGACTATGTCCAAGCAGTCGGCAAAATGGGTGGTGTCCGGATAAGTGGGGCCAGAGGCAATGGTATCCAACGCGTCGCCGACTACGTCTGACATCATGAGTGACACGACCTTAGCTGGCTGGGCCCTTAAGCAAAGCTGACCGCCCTTTACCGCGGAAAGATGCTTTCGTACGGCGTTGATTTCACCTATGGTGGCACCACAGCCCAAGAGAAGGCGCGTCGTTTGCTGTTTATCTTCTAAGCCGACTCCTTCGACCGGGGCGGGCAGTAGGGCAGATCCCCCGCCGGAGAAGAGGCAAATGACGAGCGCGTGTTCATCCAAGTCCTCCAGCAGTTGAAGTTGGCGATAGGTTCCTTCCACGCCCATGCTGTCTGGGACGGGGTGTCCGCACTCGACCGTTTCGATGCGATTTAAGGGGATCTTATGCCCGTGCTTGGTGTTGATGAGTCCCGCATCAATATGCGTGCCTAAGACCTCTTCTAAGGCAGCAGCCATTGCAGGAGTTGCCTTGCCGGCACCGATCACGACAAGCCGCGATAGGGCCCTAAGATCACAATGCCAATTACCTAGGCGGAGGTTGGATCCTTCCAGTTGCAGCGAGTTGACCACACAAGTATGCGGTTGCGCTGCGGCCGTTGCTGCGGTAAAGATTGTTTGAGCGTCTGTGTGTAACGCTTGAATGGGCGGAGGTTTCACGCAGAATCAGAAGCGTCGCATGAGGCCTACTACCTTGCCTGCAATGCTGAAATCTGCGGTGTCTGACGGCACTATAATAGGTTGAAACGCTTCGTTTGCGGGGAGTAAGCGAATGCAGCCGTCTTCGGGAGCATAGTGTTTGACCGTTGCATCGTCTCCTATTTGCGCGACGACGATGTCGCCGCGTTCGGCATTCTCTTGCTGACGAGCCAAAACAATATCGCCGTCCAGGATACCGGCATTATTCATGCTTTCGCCGTGTACGCGGAGGGCGAAGATTGTTCCTGAAGCGGGCAGAAGGGAGCGGTCGACTTGAAGGGTTGTTTCGATGTTTTCGGTGGCTAGTATGGGCTCACCGGCGGCCACGCGGCCGACTAATGGCACCTCGTGCAGATCAGACGCGAGCGATGCGGGCTCAACGTAGTCGACTAGTTCAATGCCGCGGGACAGACGCGCGTGTCGCCGTATATGGCCTTTTTTCTCTAAGGCTGCAAGCGTCGTCCGTACGCCATTGGTCGAATTGATTTCAAACACATCCATGATTTCTCGAATAGTTGGGGGGGCGCCCCGACTGCGAATGGTCTCTGCGATGAAGTCGTAGATCATTTGCTGCCGTTCGGTCAGTTTTTTGCGCATAGCGCCTCCATAGGGAGGAATAGTGAAAATGTGAACAGGTATTTTTATGATACTGCACATAAGTTCATTTGTCAAGCATCGGACATACGTAAGTCCTTTGTTTTGCTGGAGGTAGAGATTTTATAGATCTCTTTTTATCGCCTTTGGCTGTGTTGACAAAGTTCATCCTTATAAATAGTGTTTGTCATATGTGCAGCTTATAGGTCTTTGAGTTCAAACTGACGAATGGATTGAGTGCAGGCAAAAGTCTTTGCCTCTAGGGGTTATACCGCATGAATAAAACAATTCGCTTCATCGTATTGTCCTTGGTTGCCGCTTTCGCGATGGACGGTATTGGACATCCTGCAGTGGCGGAAGAGGGCCAGGGGTTTTTTACCGCACGTCGTTCCCTCGGTCTGATGTTCCTCGGGTGCAGCGCTGCGTTACTGAAGAAGGGAATGGACTTCAACGAGGATGCAGATGAGCTCTACGCGCTCTACGAGGCTGCAGAAACGCCAGAAGATGCGGATCGTCTCTATGCCAGAACAAACAACCGAGACATAAAAAGTCAGGTAAGTTGGGCGCTTGCGAGCGCTTTTGCCGTTAGCGGAGTACGACTCATCCTACGGTCGGGGACTCCATCAAGTGCTCTTTACGGACGTCCACATACGCGCGCTGAGCCCGTCACGTATGTGGAACCGCACCTATCATCCGGTCGCTTGGGCGTCGTCCTAAAGCAATCTTTCTTCTAATCGATCTTCACTTTCTGCACAGGCTCCTCGAGGGGGTTTCTCCTCAGCCTGAATCAATCGGAAAAATATGAAAAAACTTTACGTCCAGTTGATGGCGCTCAGCGCCGCACTTTTTCTTCTGAGCTGCGATCGCGAACGCAGCAACCCGATCGATCCACAGGCTGCCGTATTGGTAGAGCGGCCCGATACGCCAAATGGTCTACAGGCACAGGGCGGCGTCGAGCGTATCCTGCTTGCATGGCAAGCTATTGACGCACCAGATTTGGCGGGATACGCGGTATTTCGCGCGTTTCAGTCAAATGGAACATACGCTTTTGTAACGGGAGATGGCGATAGCACGTTGCAGATTACTACGGGTAAAATCAGCTTTATCGATTCGTTGGATACACCCGGCCAGACGTTTTTCTATCGCATTGCGGCTGTGGACACGTCGGGCTTACTAAGCGAACGCTCCAACTTTGTCGGAGCGACGGTCGTCGAAGATCTCGTTCCCCCAGTACCGCCTGCAAATCTGTCCGTCGTTGCGGATGAGTCGGAGACGGGACGCGTCGTCGTGCGCTGGACGCTGCCGCGCACGGATGCCGACGGCGGACCGCTGACCGGTCTGTCTGGTTTCGTTCTTTTTCGAGCTGAAGGCGATCAGGGTTTCGTGCCTATAGATACGCTGGCAGCCGACGCGCAGAGCTACTCTGATAACGGACTTAAGTCCCTGACCCGCTATGGCTACAGGATTCTCTCTTTCGATTCGAAGGGCAATAAAAGCCAGTTAACAGCTCCTCAACAGACAAGCACGTTGGGTTTGCCCACTCCGTCTAATGTCGTTGCAACGGGTGATATAGGTCGTATTGAAATTCGCTGGAGTGGCGTGGACAACACGGATCTGCTCGGATATAACGTGTACCGCTCAACCCGGTCTGATACGGGGTTTGAGGCTCTGCCGAGTAAAGAGGGCGCGGATTTTACAACGGGTTTGACCACGTACGTCGATTCTGGATTGGTTGGCGGTGCCAGCTTTTTCTACAAAGTTCAGTCTATCGGGCGCAGGACACTCGTAAGTGAGTACTCTGTCTTTGTCGGTGCAACCGCACTGGCAGACGAGGTTGCACCGGGTGCGCCGGTTGACCTAGCTGCCGTGGCAGATGAAAACGATTTTGGCCGCGTCGTTATCAGCTGGAATGCTCCGCTGCGCGATGCGGATAACACGCAGCTAACGGGACTGCAGGTTTACACGGTGTATCGATCTGTCGATACGAACACCTCATTTATATCCGTTGGTCAAGTGGCCTCGGGAGATCGCCAGATAGTTGATACGGGGCTCGATGAGTTAACTACGTACTTTTACGCCGTCACAGCCTCAGATGAGGCCGGCAATGAGGGACCGCGTTCGGCTTCGGTTCAGGT
>CAXGPR010000030.1:0-38495 GCA_964011675.1 uncultured bacterium | reverse complement strand
GGGCGTCCGCACGATAGCGCTTCTAACGCGTTATATCCTAAACGGGGCATATTGAATTGATCTATAACTACATCTGCTCGATGATACAGATCTATAATTTCCGATTTGTTTACCGGTGGTACAAATTTAATTAGGTGTAGAATCCCGAGCTTTTCACATAGAGGCTTTACATTGTCTTTGTCTGGCCCCCATAACGGAACTACAACTTCAACTGGAACCCTCGATTTGTCTGAATTGATATATTGGTGCAAACCCTTAAAAAAAACATCATTACGCTTAAGGGTCGTCTTATGTAATTCTTTTTTCTTGGTCCAATCTAGCGTCCAACTTAACGAGGAACCATGAAAAAGAAGCAGACTCTCATCATTTGGTTTTTGGTTTTTAGGTGAATATTTTTCGGTATCAACAGGTATTGGAAAGTAACGAGCTTGATTATAGCCCTTTTGTGAAACTGCAGGGATATGATCTGTATCATTGTAATATAACTGGGTAGCATATCTAAACGCTCGATCCATTAACCAACCACGTGGTGTCTTCTCAAAGACTAATTCTTTCATATCAGCACCGAGGGCTATGGCAATGTATGGCGACTTCAGAAGATGAGCAGCGATGCTCATCATCCCCATTGATATAACAATATCATACTCGTCGAAAATTTTACGCATTTGAAACAGCGAATTGAAAACTTGCAATCCCCCTCTGCGTTCAAAACTTCGCATAATTGGTGAGGCGACATCCTCGGGATCCTCCCAAAATGGATGAGATACTTCTTTTTCTACTGATGAGATAAGAACGTCTGCATCAACCCCTTTTCGACGGGCAAATTTAGCGCAGCTATATGCTATATTATCGATATTACCGGTAAAAAGTATCTTCATTTTTTATAAATTGACTACAAAACGTTTTTTTCAAACCAGCGACATCGACATAGAGTATTCTAATTTAACAGCTAAATATTCTATCAAACGTGAGAAACTATCTTCTGTATCTTCGACCTCAGTATTCAAAGTAATATCAGCACTCAGAGGCTCTTCAAAATCTATATCAACCCCAACTACATTTACGTTAGATGTCGCACCTTCTAACACAGGTTTATACACGTTCTTACCTAGCTTACGATCACGATCCATACAGGTTTCTAAAGAACATTTTACATAAACCTCAACTAAGCAGGGTATTTTTTGCCGTGCAAATATTCTGCTCTCTTCAAATGGAGAAATATTGCAGACTATACTTGATATTCCATGTTGGTATAAGAAGTATGCCAATTGTGTTTGAATAGCAGCAGATAGCTTACGGTCCTTCGGAGTATATCCAATTTTACCCCGAAGAAAATCACGCACGTTATCCCCATCAATCAATTGTAATGACTGTGTTTTCTCTTCACGTAGATGCGTGTATAGTCGATGTCCTAATGTTGTTTTACCGCTTGAAGACAGTCCTATGAGAGAGATTACAAAGGGATTTTTTTTCATTTAAAACCTCTGTTTTCACGAATAAAGAACTGTAAAAGATTAGAGTTTGGCATACTGTTCCGAGTAAAACACATTACAATACTACAAATAATTTTTTGTATACCAATCATCTCTCAATGATAGACTCGAAACTACCTATACACGTTCAATCAATCGATTAGCAAGATTCGTACCAAAATTCAAAAATGGAAGAATTGAGAGACAGCATCACTATCCCAACGCCCGTTATATTTATGAGCAGGAAAAAAACGATCTCGAAAAGAAGCCCATAAACCATCTCTAATAAGGTTTTTGCACAAACCAAAACTATTTTCCCAAACATTAGGCTCCTGCCAAACAGATTTTCTCTGGGCTTTCAAACTGATATAAGCTTCTTCCGCAGCATCCCAAGTCTCATATTGAAAAGCCTGATCTAAAGCAATACTTCTCTTTTTTGCACGACTATAGACTTCTTGTAGGAGAAGGTTGCGTTGTTCCAACGGATCAAAATCTAAATCAAATAGTGCCTCAGCCTTATATTTCTTTAGATATAAATATTTATACCTTCCTTTTCTTATAGCGAGAGTACGATTCGGCTGGTTCGGCAACTGGTTGATTGAGAATATGTATGGATCAATGACAACTTTTCTTTCAAGTATCAATTCAGGCAATCTTACACTACTAAATGGCTCATCTATAATCTTATTACCACAGTTAAGAACAGGTGAAATTAGCGGTACGTGTAAGACGTTTTGATGCATTGATTTACCATAAAGGACTTCCCCTGACTGGAAATCCATATGGCCATGATCTGAAAGAACAAAGACTTGATCTCTGTCAAAGTAATTTAGAATTTCACCAATTATTCTGTCAAAATATTCAATATCAGAGCCTATAGAGTTATAACCAGCCAAAACATGAGGACAATGCAACCAAGTAAACGAACTTGATTCCTTCCGTTGTATGCCTTTTATAGCTTGTACGATCTGGACCAGCGGTTCAGTTACACCTGAATCAAAAACTCGCTTTTTTGCGCTAGCTCCCAACCTGTGAATACCAATCTCACTATAAATATCTAAGTTATGAAACTGTGTATCCTGATCATATATAGGAAGTAAATGATGACGCCCTTTTGAAGTCCAATATTTATCCCAAATAACATGACTTTTTACACCACTCTCTGCAAAACGTGAGAAAATGGATTCAGAATTATATTCTTTACTGCTACCGTTCAGGTCTTTGGGCAACAAATCATAAGGCTGTTTCCCAACCCAAATGCAACTATACGTCATTGCCGAAGAGGGACAGGGAGATATACAGTCGGTAAACAGAGTTCCTGTCTTTACGAGATTATCTATAACTGGCGTATGGTTTTTCGTATTCCCATAAGCCGTCAAATCTCTCGCAGGAAACATATCTTTTGAAATTAAAATGACGTGCATTACCCCACCGACTATCGATTATTACAAAAAAATATAATCCTGAACTGTTTCTACTTAAGTCAGGCGTTTTGGACTGACCTTATCGCTTCAAAAACATCATCAACGTCTTCATAATTCATATTGACCCCTAATGGCAAAGACAAGGTGCGATCTGAAATATATTCTGCGCATGGGAAGTCTCCACGCTTATATCCCCACCGCGTCTGGTAGTAAGGATGTAAATGTGCAGCAACATAGTGGATACCGGTACCTATTTTGCGTTCGTGTAACTCCTTTTGTAGTTCGTCTCGACTACAACCAAAATTTTCTTTATCGACTAAAATAGTATACAAATGAAGTCCGTGAACCTCTCCATGTTCGGGATCTGAAGGTATTATTAACGGCATATCTTCTAATAACCTGTTATAGTAAGACCAAAGATCTTTACGAAAAACTAAATTACTGTCTACTTTACTTAATTGGTGTATACCCAACGAAGCCTGAATATCAGTCATATTATATTTGTAACCGGGAAACTCGACCTCATAGTGCTTAAAACCATCATCAGAATAGCGCTTCCATGCATCTCGATTCATACCATGCAAGGCGTTGGTTTTTAGCTTGTCGATCCATTCGGAGCGGTTTGTTGTAATCATTCCCCCTTCAGCAGTAACAACATTCTTAGTAACATAAAAGCTAAAACAGGTAAGATCACCAATATTACCAACCTTACCTTGTTCAGAAGTTGTTTCTATAGCATGTGCCGCATCTTCAATCACCATTAGATCATACTGTCGGGCAATATTACAAATAGCCTCCATATCGCAGGCCCTACCAGCGAAATGTACGGGAACAATTGCCTTTGTTTTAGGTGTGATAGCTGCCTCAATCTTTTCGGGATCAATGTTCATCGTCTCAGTATCGACATCGACAAAAACTGGACTTGCACCTGTGTGAACTATGGCATTTGCAGTAGCGCAAAAAGTCATTGGCGTTGTTATGACCTCGTCACCTGGTCCGACACCTGAAACCATCATTGAAAGATGCAATGCCGCCGTACACGAAGAAACGGCGACCGCATGATCAGCTCCAACGTAAGCAGCAAACGCTTTTTCAAATGCTCCCACCTTTGGTCCGGTACCAATCCACCCAGAACGCAAAGTATCTACCACTTCCGCAATTTCTTCTTCACCGATATTCGGACTTCCAAAAGTTAGAAAGTTCTTGCGCATATCAATTAGACTTCCTGAAGATCAAATACAACTAGCATATCGCGTCCACCTGAAATTAACTCACTATGATTAGGAACTTTTAAAGACTCAAGTAATTGAACAAGATCGTCTAAATCAAAACGATAGGCTATTTCATCATTACCGATTTGACCAGCTTTTCTTGCAAAGGCACTTAAAATACAGTTAGATGAATTAACAGCATTTTTAACTGGCTCAACGAGGATAACCTTTTTGCGCGCACTGGCTAGCATTCTCTCAAGAATTTGAGCACAATTTGGATGAAAATGGTACAAAGCAGAAGCCATAACAATAACATCTGCTTCTGGTACATTTATTTTTCTAACATCGCAACAATAGGCACTCGCACCACGTCGTTTTAGGGCTTTAACAAATCGATCATTAACGTCGTAAGCTTGATAATCAATTATTTTGTTCTCAAGTGCATCGAGCAAGTAACTGTTACCCGCACATAAATCAACGACAACATCAGATTCTTCTACCTCATTAGCGATACGAGAAAACCGTTCTTTTGCTCGAGCCTTTCCGCCATATAGAATTGACAGCGCTACATTGTAAATAAATGGATGCCAATATAACCAACCACTCATAGCTATTAACTAGGCTTTCTACAAACTGCCGCTAACATTATACCGAACAACTTTGACACAAACATATTTCCCTCAATAAACTCCGCTAAACTTGTATTAAATGGCACTTTTGCCCATTCCAAAAGAGAACTGCCTTTGAAAGGGGAAACACTTTCAACAACCCATCCACTAAATTCAAGTTCTTTTTTGAGACTACCTCGAGTATACATGGATCCAACCATATTTTTCCAACCAAACCGATAGCGCTCACCTGATAAATACCAAAGAGGAACAAAAAAAGGAAAAGGACCCACCATATTTGGAACAGTAATAAGTGCCATTCCTCCAGGCTTTGTAACACGAAATAACTCAGTAATCGCACTCTGAGGGTCTGGCAAGTGCTCTATCAAACCCAAACAAGTAACAAAATCAAACGCATCCGAAATAAAAGGTAGTTGCTGTGCCCCCCCTTGTACTACAGGGGTGTATCGGTGACCTGCATGATATTTTATTATCTCTTTAGCCAACTCTAACCCGACACTCTCAACTCCTTTTTCTTTGTAATTCCTTAATAACCTTCCACTACCACACCCAACGTCTAAAAAGCTCTTAAATGCAAATTTTTTGTTAATCTTATCTAGTAACCGCAAGCGTGCATAGTGTCGATACTCGTCCTCATCTAGCCATTCTTTTAGTTGGAGACCCCATCCCTCTGCACATGCATCAGTCGAATTATTTTCATTCATCGTATTAATCGAGCACGCTATTTAGTTAATCTACATACTCATATAATTGAGCTTCTGCGATACTACCAACACCAGGGTTATAATCAATGTTCCTAAATAGATCACTCAGAGGCGATTTATAAGTTGCATTAAGTCTGATTTCCATGTTGTCTTGAGATATCATATTCGAAGAATATTTAGCTGTATAACCATTATGAATTGCTGCCCAATGCGTAGGATTACTTTCCTTCTTATTGGCTACTGTATTCAATCCTCGATATGATGCTAGGCGGATTTCATATTCTGACAGACCATCTATCAAAACCCCTTCCTTCTCAGCCAATTTATCAAACTCGACGGAAAGAGCTGAAACAGCTGCTCCCATCGGAGAATACGTAGCCCAAAAGAACCATGAACATATTGTGAATTGGATACAAACAGTTAGAGTCAATACGGTTTTCCAAAGCCTATCAAGCTGGTTCCATAACTCTGCAAATGAAAGACCAACAATAATAGCAAAGTAGGGAATTGCAGCTTGGAAATACCTCGGCTCTTGTTCAATGGCAGATATAAGAAGCTGCTGCAAGACCCAAGTTCCTCCCCATAAGGCTAACCACCTGCTGTTTTCAGTCCATTTAGAAAGCCTCATACGCCATATCGCAATAAATACGATATGTGGAGTGATTCCCAATAGTGCTAAAGTAGGCAAGTGTTTCCCCCAAAAAAGTGCCCCAACCTTAAACCATATCTGACCGAGCCACCAACTAAACGTTTTGTCAACTTGCATATAATTCCCTTTTGCCCCGGAAACAAATCCCAGTGTCTCGGCAATACGGATATGCCAGTCACCCATAAGGAAAAAGAGGGTTAAATGCTCAATAGTAAATATTAAAGTGAACCCAACTGTGAGGTAACAAACTGCAGACTTCCCTTGCTTTGAAAATATAGCCTGCAATAAGGCACATGGCATAAAGAACAGGGCCGTAACCTTGCAGGTGTATGCTAATCCCAGTAAGATTCCCGCAAGAAAAAAGTTACTTTTATGATTTTCCGAATCTGAACAAACTATTAAAGCGAATGCGGCTAAGCTGAAGAAACTAAGCGGAGTGTCAGGTAAGATGACAGACCCGTATACCACCTCCATCGGGACAAATGCGACAATTAATCCTGCTAAAAAAGCTGCATCTTCACCACCCCACCGATTCGCCAATTTAATCGTCAACCATATTGTTCCAATCGACAAAAAAAGAATATAGGCGGAGCTTAAGATGAGGCTTTTCCCACATAAATACTCAATTATAAATAAGGGAAAAACCATCCCTATTCGAACGACGTGAATGATTTCGCCCATATAAGGATTATCAAAAACGAGAATACCATTTAAGTAACTAAAGGTATCTACAGGTAGGTAATAGGGGATCCAGAAAATAATACGTAATAAAACGCCTGTTAGAAGAATTAGAAAGAACTTGTTTTGTAATAATCCGGTCATTTGGACTTACTTCTAAATAGTGTTTTTAAACACGCTCTTTTTCAAGGCCCGCACCTAACCACCGAGGACTTAAATCATATGGAAATTCTTCAATTTCATTTTCTATCTGCTCAGCAATTTCGATAGCCATCTCCATACATTCATTCATGTTACAGTATTTAAACAGACCTTGCCTACCGGTAGTGACAAAATTAGAAAACCCGCGAACTGGTTCGAGCAATTCTTGAACCAATTCCAGGTAGCCATTTATTTGAATTGGGTAAATGAATTTCTTGCGAACAATATGCGCATTACATTCAACATTCATACTTAAAAGGCCAACACGCTCTAAGTCAAAGCGGACTTTTCTCTTAATATCATGATCTTCCATCGACCATATTTCATCACCTTCAAAACAAGAAATTTCAAAACATACGCCCGTATTTCCATCAGGGGTCAAGCCTGCTTGAAAATGCGTGAAATCCGTTATACGTTGAAAGCAAACTTCTTTGTCAGGAAAATAGATCCAAGAATATTCACTTAGTTTTTCTTGTGGTATTTCCATAAATACGAAAACCATACTTCTAAACTTAATCGGCATGCTGCTGATATTTTTTCCCAAGCAGCCTAACATGTGGGTTAGTGGTATCGTACTTATGGCATAATCAAAGTCTTTTACTTGAACATTATTTGTAAAACGCAATAAATCAACAAGATTACCCTTATACTCTATTCCCTCTAGTGTGTAACCTGTATTGAATTTTACTCCCAACTCGCGGCATCGCTTTGCGAGTTTTTCCGTCAAAATACCGATCCCGCCACGGCTATAATAAAAACTCTTTTTCAATGGGGAATGGATTGATTCGAAATCGTTACGATTCCCGAAGAAGTACGCTATTGCTTTAATTAAATAGTCAAAAATAGAATTGAAGGAGATTCGACTGGATGCTGTTCTTGGATCGAGTTTTTCTGGGTCTACTCCCCAAACTTTCTCAGTAAATGGTTTGAAATATATATTATAAAGGGTTGGGCCAAAACGATTTGAAACCCAGGACTCAAACGAATGATCATTAACCGCCCCCAAAAGCGATTTCAACCTTTGAATAATCACCTCACAACCTACACGCATTACTAATTTAGGGCTTAATTGGCTTAATATTTCTTGTGGCGGCAAGGGATAATCTACGTATTTTCCCTCAAAAAATTGTGCAGCGCTCTTCTCTCTTACTAGCAGATCATCTTTTAAAATATCTTTAAGCGACGCCACCAATAATGGATTTTCAGTACAAAACTCATGTGGCCCATAATCAAAGATGAAATCACCCTTTCTCAATGAACCCCCTAAACCACCCAATTCTTCTGACTTTTCGAACACTTCTACTTCGTGACCGGCTCGCGCCAGTCGATAGGCTGAAGTAAGTCCCGTAATTCCCCCACCGATAATTGTAATTTTTTTCATTGCTTATTCTCTTACTAAATCAAACTAAACTTGTAATTGTTACAGAATCAGTGAGAAAATATTGCCGTTATTAAATTTATCGGCATTATAGTTTTATTTTGCAGCACTATCTTTTCCGACAAGTATATTTAAGCAAATGACATTCCAAATAAACAATCTAGAGAATACATTTAGAAATGTTTATACCGTCTTCTTTCAATTACTTATATCTTCCAATAGTTTTTTCCATTTAACTATCTGTGATTCAGTGTCAAAATCAGCAAGAGCATGTTTCATATTGTCTGCAAAAACCATTCGAAGCTCACTATTTTCTGCCAAATCCTGTAAGGCTTCAGATAAACCATTTTCATCGTCAACATCCACAACTAAACCTATTTGGTAATTCTCTATGATATCTCGCGCTGCTCCTTTTGGTAAGCATGCAATAATGGGAGTACTCGTTTGGATATAATCGAAAAGCTTTGTTGGTGTGGCATAAGCATATGTAGACTCACTCAAAGATAAAAACCCAATATCGGCACTTTTAACTCTTTGTATAACTTCTGCCTGTGGAAGAAATCCACCAAAGTGACAGCCCTCAACTATGTATTTCTGTATTTTATGTCTAAAATACGGACTCTCGGGACCATAGAATTCGACCCTCAGGATATCTTTCAAATCTATATTTCTACTTACTAATTTTTTGTAAGCCTTTAATAGAATTTCTGGTTTTTGAACCCGAGACATAGCGCCGGCATACACAACGGATAAAAAATTTTTATTTTCCTGCCTCGTTTGTTTAGATAGTGATAAGGTTGGAACAACATTGTAAACCACTGTAATCTTATCACTTTTAAGTGTATAACGAGATATTAAATCATTTTTTAAATCTTCCGTAGTGACACTGATTTTATCAGCCTTTTTTATTACAGTTTTTTCCCATAGCCGATAATAAGGAAGAAATATTTTTCTCCATCCTCTTGACATGACACCAGAAAAATCGTCTCGGAAATCAACGAGCAAGGGATAACCAAACCTACGGCTTATCAGGTAAGCAATAATTAGATCAGAAAAAACCGGATACACGGCAAAGACTATACCGGGTTCCGTAAACAACAAATCTTTTTTTCGCCAAACATTCAATGCCCAGTTCAGAAAATAACAGGGCAAAAAACCAATAATGTAAAATATCTGATTCAGCCCGAACCGGTCTGAATCATTTATGCGATTAACTTTAATTTTTGAGTTTATACCTTTTTTTAAGCTTTGGTCTTCTTGATAAGAAATGAGGCCGCCATCTTTACGATCTATACAGACCACATCAATAGAAAAATATTTAGATAAATGGTTTGCAATACAAGAATTTGTGATTGAATTTCCTCGACCAAAAGGCGGGAAACAGCCAGCTATGAAGTATATTTTATGGTATGTGTTACTTTTATTTTTAGGTAGGATAGTTAATTTCGAATACGACATAACCATTATCTTTGTACAAAAGCTTGAGGAATTTTTTGCGGAATTCTTCATGCTGTGGATTCATGAAATATTGTGGGAAAAAATCGGTACGACTAGGTGGTATATGTATCATCCGCACAATATGAGTGACACCTAATCCTTTTAAACGTTCCAACATCTGTTCAGATGTTGCATATTCGCTATATTGAAGCAGACGTTGATACGGATGATCCCACATATAATTTCGCTGACAGTAAAACCCTTTAACAATTCCCTGTAGAAGGACCTTCGCATCCTGCGGAAGTTGCCTATTTACAAAAGAAAAAGCTTTGTAGTTACCTTCGTTTTCCCTTAAAAACTGCTCGGAGCTTTGGCGTGAAAGGGCAAATTGAACGGATGGGTAAGATAGTGCATAGCTCTGCGCCAGAGAACAAAGGAGAGAAGTGAGGAAAGTTAACCGAAAGGCTAATCGACAAACCTTTAGACGATGATTAGAGAACCGCACAGCTACCCAGCCGGCCAAAATACTCAGAAGTGCAAAAAAGGCTAAATTGTATCGGGGATTGCCGTCGATGCAAAGAACAATAATTACATAATAAGCCAAACTGCAAAGGATCAACCATTGAACACGGCGTCTACGCCAATGTAAAATGGATACTGGAACGAGAGCTAAATAGTAAATTCCTGTGGCTCTTTGCCAGCCCAATTGTTCATTCCATGCCCATTCCCACAAAGAGGTAGCCAATACTACAAGTAAATGACTTATTCGCTCCCAATCTCGACCTAAAGCATCAGCAATTACAGGGTTGCTTATACTAAACGTGCTTCCATATGGTAGACCAGAAAAAAAGTCGTTGGCCACCGGCCAGACGGGATTATCCGCGTGAACCCATGCCCTAATATACCAGGGGAGCGCTAGCGAAAGAGCCACTCCCCCAAATACAAATAAAGATCTACTTATCTTAACCAACCCTTCCTTCCGAAAGAGAAGAACTGACAAGATTACAAAAGACAGAGTAACTCCAAGGAACAAAGCCGTGTGCTTTGAACCCATTGCTAAACCAGTAAATATCCCCATCAGGAGTAAAGTTCGATTTCCGCCCTGTCTAATCCACTTGAACAATACCCACACAGACAGGAATTGGAAGAGAGCAACTCCGACATCGACATAGGCCAAAGGTGAATAAAACATGAAAACCGGCGTAAAGAAAAAAATAGCTGCCGCAATAATTCCGACTTGGCTATTAAAGTAATCTCGGCAGAAACACCAGATTGCTATACCCGTCATAACGCCCATAAACCAGTGTATTACTTGGGCAAGTTCAGGACCCCGTAGACTAATTGCCGCAGTAAATAACATGCCTATGTTGTCAGCATAAAGCGCTCCGGTTAACGTTCGCTCAAAGCTCAGGTAATGTTTGCTTAGATATATATTTGGAAGTGCGAGATGATATGCAAGCGGATCTACCGCTCCATAAGGAGGCATAAGTGCCCTCAGCAAACTAAATGCAGTAGATATTCCCGCGATGATAATTACAAAAAGAAAAAACGGATCCCATTCTCGGGAACGATCGAAAAGACGCCCTTGAATTCTTGCCGAAATTCCCACTAATTCTTTACGACCAAATAATAGACCGACTGCTAAAAGAAAGTAGAATGTGGGCTCGTATAGTAAACCTATAAGGCCCAAAATCATTGTGCTAAGTGCTAAGGAACCTAGACCAATTCCGATGGAAAACACCAGTTCCTCTGCACGCGAATGACTGGTAGGCCCGACCCAACGCAACAGAGCTAATCCCACACTAGCTGAACTCAGAGCGATGAGCACGATATAAATAATTTCAACCAAAGAAAGAACTCCATATTTGGGTCATCAACACCCAATAACCTTTGGTATAATAGAAGTAACTTATTACTACACATGTAGCGATACAGAAAAAAGCTTCTAAAACATAACCAACAGATGTCTCTTCTTCGGTTTCACTAACAGAGACTTTATCAAATATAGGTCCCAATATGAGAACTCGCCTTTCCTAAGTTCCTGTTTTTTTGGAATCAAGCTTTGTTGCTTTTACGCTAATTATAGCAATAACCCAACCAACTAGCACAGAAAGAGAAACCCATCTTCCAATTCGCTCAAGCGTAGGAAGTTGGTAAAACATCTCGACTACTTGAGTCCCCTTTTGGATAAAAGACCCTGTGAGACCACCTCCCACCTTGAATAAAGCTAGTGATTTTCCTTGATCATTTCTTGCAGCCCAATCAGTGAAATACTGCTGTGAAACAACCAGAAAATAAGCTTGTTCAACTGGGGCATCTAATTGGATTGTGACATTCTCTGCTCCTTGTGCAAGGTTCACGACTGTTGGAACAGGTGATGTGGGCTTGGTATACAGCGATCTAACGTCTTCCATATTCATTGGGGAATCCGGGAATAAAGTCCCTTCATTGTTTAGCACCAAAGCCCCTTTAATTGATTTGATTACATTAACATTTAGATCACTTAGTGATTCTGTTAAGATGAATACAAATCTTCCAGGTTGGTATTCTGGTAAAAGGACAACTTCTTCAAATTTCTTCTCTGGTTCTAATCCTGGTCCGACAATAGCAATAGCACCTTCTGCAACGTATGCTGGCAGGAGCACTGAATTTTGGTAAACAACCTGGGCCAGTCTCCCACCGACTTCCTCTACATTTGGAGCGATTCTCCACGGAGACCAATCCGTTGAGTTTGGACGTGGCCTAAGATCGTCTCCACTTTCTGCTCTGGTTATAACGCGATTTAAATTGGGGTCCGCATCAAATACACGATGTAATAAATCCTCATAATAAAAACTATCTATGAAAGCTCTTCCGGGTCCTCTATAAGAAAAAAACATGGAAGGCACATCGATTAACCCAACATTTAATGGAGCTAACAAATGACTAATGGGCTGTGGACAATTCCCATTTTTACTGCAGCGCTTTATCAGGTCAAGATATGATTTATATTCGGGCAAGCGCTGCCTTAATTCAATCACGTTTGCTGTAGGTAAACCAGTAACAACAGGAAAAAGATTTGTAGAATGATTCGGATAGAGGGATAGAAAACGCTGCCCATTCCCTCGCTCAATAAGCGGCACCAGATCTAACCATGTATCAACTTGAGGCAAATCGTCTGGTGTAGTTCTGACAGTTCCCCAAACCCTGAGACCGATCGACAAGACGCATAACTCGAAAAAACACAAACTGATAACAGAGAATGCAATGAGATTTTTTCTCTTTTCGCCAATATTACATGAATCGACTATTCCCCCAATTCCAAAACCAGCTAAAAGCGACAAAAAAAAAGACGGTATGATAAGTAAGTTATGGCTCGTGCCAAGCCAAGGGGATGCCGGTATATGAGGCATAATGAGAAAAAATATTCCATAAGTTACCAGAATGACAGCCCAAACCGAGCGGATCATTCGCCGCTTTGAACCCTGCACATTTAGCGCAATGATAGACAGTATAACAACCACCAATCCAGGGTAAGTAGAATAGAGTAATTCATACAATGAAACCTCTGGCCAAGACATACCGATAAAAAAATCTACAAATAGAGATAACGCATAAGCGGGAATCGCAATAAGAGAAAAGGGGCTAGTATATCCATTGCTCCGGTCATTAAGTGTTACTACCTCTTCTCTGAGACGAAGCGCACTAACGAGATCAAACATCGTCAATAATATTGCCACCAGACCAATGCCCACCGCAACGCCGAATACTACAATTGTCTTATTCCTAGGCACGAGAGGAGTAATCGCCAACAGAGCAATCAGCGCCATTTTTATAGCGACTTGAGGATTGGACAGTATAGCACAGGCCAAAATCGCAGCAGAGAAAAGAAAGACTTTGACCGTAAATTTTTTAATCAAACGAAAAGCGCAAAGGACAAAAAATGGGAGCAGGGCATAAATAAAAAAATTACCGATATAGACTTGAAAATTTGCAGTGAAGGTGATAAACCAAGAGAGGATATATACTCCACTAGCCGTCAACGCAGATATACGACATGGCCTTAAGAAGTGAAACATTTTATAGAAGCCAACAGCAGCTAGAACATACAGACCCCACATAAAGACCTGTATTCCCTTAAACACGCCAAATACTTCCATAAAGAGAGCAGACAATACCCCATCAACTAAACCGGACATCTTAAAAAAAGGCTGCCCAGAAGCTGACATATAACTCCAATTAGGCACGACTCCATTTAGAAGAGTCTCTTTTGTATACCATCCGTTGTAAATCCACAGGGGCAAGTCGTGGCCCAGTGAATAGCTATATGAAAAAAGCCACGGTAGCCCCACTAATCCCCCCAGTAAGCTGGCTGCTACCATTCCCTTAAATTCGAGATTCCCTATGCTACTCAGACTCCACACTATTTATCCCTACTCCCGCCAACAATTATTTAAACATTGCCCCTTAACATAACGACGCACCAGCATTTCTACGAAGTATTCAATACCTAAAAAAACCAAAAAAATGACTCGCTTGTACGCCGTGAAGAACCAAGAATCTGCGACAACTACAAGATCCGTCTGGGTATTATAACGATCTTTCTGAGTTACGTAGTCAAACACTGTAATGCCCAGCAGTATCTCGTTTAATGAGAAATTGGTATAAGCCACTTGCGAATTAGATACAGATTAAACCTGCTTTTCTTTCATTTAAATCGCTCTAGCAAATGCAGAAACTCATCGCCATATCCCGTGTTCTGGCAGATATGTTGTGCTTGGGGATAACCCGTTTTGCGATACCAACCATGACGAGCATACCAAGAAGCCACCCACCCCAACGGTTTAAAAAACCAATCTTGCTGCAAGAAATTTCTGAATAATGGCATGGATGCAAAGCGATCGCGCCAGCGATAAACAACGTAGTCTTCCCCGAAGCCGCGTTGGAATGGATTGCACTCAAATTTGTCGCCGACAACTTCAACTTCCATACTTCCGAGACCATTCTTTTCTGCATGTATTAGAAAGTCAGCTTCATCACGCTCAAATCCCATGTACTGCCCAGCTAACGTATCTAACGCAACTAAATCACGCGAAGCCATTATGCGATCGCAGACTTTGGGCAGACCAACACGAGGCCCCGGGCCTTCCATTGCTACAGTCAGGTCTGCGACGCCAAGCCGAATGCGATCGGCAAAATAAGCATTGACTTCGCTGATAGCTGCATGTACGACCGGATGAAACTTAAATCGAGCCCTTGGCAACAATCCCCACTGGTTTTTCATCGCCCCAGTAAAAGGCGTTATACAGTGCGTTTTTATAATGGGCAACGTAATCAACGCATCGCAATCAAGCAGCACTTTGGGCATATCCAACCGACCAAAAATTGGACCGACATCGACTCGCCGCGTATCTGTTTGTGAAAGGTTGATAAAGTGTGCATCGTAGCGCTCTCCAATAGCTACAAAGCCCCAATTTACAACCGCATCATCGACTTGGCGATTAGTAGCAACCTCGCAGTCACCGTAAAATATCGCTGTATGGGGATAACGCATCCTAACCTGACGCAGGACCGCTTCAAAGACCCAGGGTGAAGTACACTGCCCGGGCATAACCTCTCGGCTTAACAGATTGACTTTTAGAAACAAGCTACTCGGTTCATCCTCGTCATCCCAGGAAACTAATTTCATTGCACGGGCGACAGCATCAAATACCGAGTCACGCGATTGTTCAACGCCAAGAAAAGCCACTTTGCTCTTATCCACGTCCACTATCTCCCGAAGTTTCGATCTGTACTTCTACCAGTCCGCGACGCTTAGTGGTTCGCGTCAGGCATTTCTAACCTCGCCGCACCATCTCGAATAAATCGCCAGTGATTCGCACTGAAAATTGTTCAACAGCCCAACGGTAAGCAGGTTAAGTACACACCCAGAACAAAAATATCAACAGACTCTCAAAAAGTCGTCGCTGCCATAGAATTACATACAGCCTTAAAACCACAATCAAACACTGAAAAATCTGACTTTCCCGTCATTCAATGCGTAAAAATGAACCGCGTTTTTTTGAAGTCCAGGATGTGCGAATACATGCCTATAGCGTCTTGTTCTTTGAGACCCTGCAAAGCTGATATACCCTGCAGTTGCCATTTCCTCAAACTACCCCGCACCTCGCTCCGTGCGTCCCATCACCAAGGACCATTTCCTTTCTCTCCGCTCTATGTAAAGAGGTGTAACAACTTGACTTTTCTCGTATGACTCCTGTCAACTTTTAATCATCCCCCTTTATTAAGTGCACTTGTCCTGTTCGTAAATCTACCTGACGTACATGACAATGTGTTCCCTTTCCACACCATTCTAGAAGAGAGCGCTCCGACAATTCGTCGGACGAATAATACTTAGACGAAGCTACATGACGGAGAGAATGTTTATCGGCCAAATAGATCTGATCTGACTCACGCTCCATAGTCAAGCTGTCTTCTATATTTAGCATGCCCCGTTCTAAAATAATTTTTCGTGAAAAGTGACCCGGCCCACTCCGATCGACAAAAATCAATCGTCTTTTCAAAACAGGTATTAATCGCTTACCACATAGACGTGCCATAAACCGCAAACCCATATGCTTCAGGGGCGTTATACGCTGTCTCGGCACTTCTGCAAAACAACCTTTGACATGATATCTACCCTCGACACCACCCCGCTGAGACTCAGCGTGCAGCCAGTTGCTGGCCGATGGCGTCCCTTCCGAACCTTTTAGGCGATAACCATAATCGCTGAATATTTCGCGCCCTGAATAAAATAAACGCATGACACCCCCTTTACTGAGTCCGCACACCAAGTGAGTGCCATGCTGTCGAATACTCAGCAACCCAGCATCTTCAAAGTACCGTTCGTGCTCACTGTCACATGGGAGCAAACACTCTTCCCCTTCATCATTAGGAGCGTAACGGACGGCACGAAGTAGAGAGTGCAGCATATTGTGGCAAAGGTAGCGGTCGTCAAACGCCTTATACCAAGCGAGGATTCCGCCATCACCGGTTCGCAACCGACGGAGCATCGCGCGGGCAATAGCAGATCGACCAGATATTAGGCAAAGTGGGCTAAGTAAGAAGTACTCAGTATTACGCGACCCATATTGTCCACCAATGCTTCCATCTTGATGAACAAAATAGCTGCAAAAATTGATGATTTTCTCTGCAATGTTCCAAGCCCGGTCATCGTTACTCAAGCGATTATACTCGAGGAGAAAATCGAGTGTAGTACTTAAATAACCCAAGTCAGCGCCACCATACTCGGGGAAAAATCCATCGGGGCTTTGTCGCCGAATAAAACGTTCAAACTTGTCGATAGCCGCATCTTTCATCCACGGTTCACCCGTCAAGAGATAGGTTGCGTATAACCCTGGAATACTAGCCGCCTCTTGGTTGAGCGCTTGGCGCTCTTCGTTAAGCATCAAATAGCGAGCTGCACGGCGACAAGCTCGCAATACTTGATCGTCACCACATTCCAACAGCCGGCAGGCTTCTGCTATAGCATAAAGCGAAAATGAGGTAGGAATATAACCGTGTTCCCAAGGATAGTACTCATCAAACGCACCGTCTTTATGCTGAATACTAGCCCAAAAACGGATACCAGCTATGGCCCAGCCGCGCACCCTATCGTTTTTATAAAACGGGCTGTGTGCTAACGGTGTGTCATAGAGGAGCGCTAAAGTCAAAGCACTTTGCTGAAGCACGGCCGAGGAAAAGTCGCGTATCTTAAAATGCCAGTGACTACGATCGAAACTGCCATAAGTCAACGAGTCTGGATCACGGTCTTGCTGACTTAAAACTCGCGGCGCGGATCCGAGGATAAATTCGACTTCTCTGGACCAGTCTCTGGTAACGATGAGATCAACCTCTCTAATTTGCGTTGGTATTGAACAAATAAATCAGCAATCAAACCCAATACTCCAACGAGGAACCCTCCTAAGGCAATCACCATATCCATTTCTTGCATGGTACCCGTACGCCACAAGTTGACTGCACTCGAAACCGCACCAATGCAGATCAAACTGATACTCATCGGCAGAAATGCTTTAAGCGGCTCAAAATACGTTACCATTCGCGCGACCTGCGTGATATAGCGATAAGTATCTTTCAGAGGGTGGAATTTTGACTGTCCAGCACGTCTGGCGTAGCGGATGGGCACATACTCAACGCTGTGACCATTGCACAGAAAGGCCAGCGTAATCGTCGTTACGCAGGAAAATCCTTTGGGCAGTAAATCGACGTATAGCAGACCGACGGAACGGCGGAAAACCCGCAGGCCCGAATTGAGATCGGGAATGTGGGTTCCGGTAAGAAAACAGGCTAGCTTTCGGATAAAAAACTTAGCGGGTACGCGCAGCACTTTCATGGTGCCGCGCTCGCTGTCTCTAGCGCCGACCACCTGATCGGCGTCCACGTTGATTAGGTGCTGCACAAGGTCGGGGATACGACCGTTGGGATAAGTTAAATCGACGTCTGACCACACTATATACTGGCCGCGCGCCGCCAGAGTGCCAGTTTTTCTCGCCGCCCCCGAGCCCTGATTGTGCCGGTGTTGAATAAGTCTAACCGCCCCGTGGTCAAACGCTTCGACTTTTTGAGCGGTTTCATCGTTTGATCCATCATCTATCACTAGAACTTCATAGGTAAAGGAGGAAGCATCTAACGCATTGCAAACGATTTCCAACTCCTTACGAATGCAGTGCGCTTCATTAAAGGCCGCAAGCACGACGCTCACATCGTATTGATCGAGATCGTCACGTTCGGACAACGCTAAATATCTATCCATCCCTCAGTCATCTCCCACGTTAAGAGCCTCTGATGTGGACCTGCGGAGAACCTGCCAAGAGAGCGGCCGTTGCCAAAAACAGACAAATCCTAACAGTCCAGGCACCAAGAAACAGAAAGCAAAAAATAGAGCGGAATAGGCCAGCGAAGCCTCGAGGCTGTCGGGCACCGCTCGGTGTGCCATAATCAGCGCCAACCCACCTTCTCTCGTGCCCAAACCTGCAACTGATAAAGGCAAAAAAGAGGCGAGTCCCACTAAAACAACCGAAGCGATAATGTCCGATGCTTCCAGCGGCAAACTCAGCCCACGCGCAAGCGCAACCGTCTGCGCAAAGTAGATTGTGTAGGCAACTACCGTCAGTGCGAGAGCCTTCCAACCTACTGACTGCACTAGTGCCCAGCACTCCTTTTTCAGGGTACAAGCAAAAGCCTTTAGTCTCCTTATCAACCCCGTTGCCAACAGCGCGCTCAGCACTCCGACAAGCAATACAAACAGCAAAATAGCAAAAACCAAGCCACTGTCGTTAAACATGCCTGAAATCTCGCCTATAATCGGTCGCATTACCCCCCATAAATCCAAATGAACCACCGCCCATATCGCCAAACACGACATAAATGCGACATCAAAAAAACGGTCTAATATAGCTCCTGCCAGCGCGTTTTCCCAAGATACATCCCGCTCGTATCGCACATAAAGCGCTCTGGATAAATCACCTAAGCGACCGGGGGTAAAGGTGCCTATAAAAATTCCAGAAGCGTAAGCAGTATAGGCTTGCCAAGGCGTAAAAGCGTCTCCTTGGGCGGTCAATAGGATATTCCAACGCCAGGCCCTCACAGCAATTAAAGACGCCGTATAGACCGGCATCGCATATAAATAACTAACATTTACTTGCGAAAAAAGTTGCCTCAGGGATGTCCAATCCGAGCTGAACAAGAGCCATCCTAACAGGCCGACGCCAACCAAGGGCACGCACGTGCTTGGTCGAAAGGTCATCCTCCTACGTCTCCCTGTTTAAACCATGCCTCAAGCATCATAAGCGCCCACAGTTGCTGGCTATAGTCTCGCCGGTGAGCCATATGAGCATCTATCATATCGCGTATTCGTTGCGCAGAAAACAAACCCCGCTGGTTGGCCCGCCGCGAGCACAAGACTTCATACACCCAAGGCCTCAACGGCCCCCGTATCCATGTCCCCAGCGGTATGGCAAACCCCTGTTTCGGCCGGTTTAAAATCGTCTGGGGTAAGTAGCGTTCAGCCAAAACCCGCAGCAATATCTTACTATTCCACTCGGTGTATTTAAGCGCCCTGGGTTGTCGTGCCATAAACGCCACGACTTCCTGATCCAGCAGCGGAGAGCGAACCTCTAAGGAGTGCGCCATGCTCATACGGTCAACCTTAACTAAGATATCATCCGTCAAATAGGTGCTCAGATCGGCTCGTAGCATCGCCTGTTTACCAGACTGAGACGCCTCTTGCCAATAGGTGCTATAACTCTTTTCTGAAGAGTTCCTACATAATGTATCGGCAAAATTTTCCGTATAAAGCGCAGTTTTTTCGTTTTGGGTAAAAAAAAACCCCAGCTAGTGTGGGGGTCATCACGGACCGCACGTGCAAACTCTACAAATCTTCGCCCCTTCTTGCGCCAGCTAGTAGAGTAATATCCATCGGGCTCGGGCAGACTTTCCCAAAGCAACTCAAAAAGATCGCGCCCGGCCCAAGAGGGCCACCGGTTATAGCGATCGACCATGATGCGCGCTTGATACCGGCGATATCCGCCAAATATTTCGTCGCCCCCGTCTCCGCTAAGCGCAACCGTAACATCCCCTCGTGTTACGCGAGAAAGATGATACGTCGGGATAGCCGAAGAGTCGGCAAAGGGTTCGCCAAAATGCTTTAAGAGCTGGGGGATCATCTCTTCTACCTGATAATCGACCACGTATTCCGAATGCTCCGTATCCAGAGCTTGGGCAACCTGCCGTGCGTAGGCCTGTTCATCAAAAGAGGCATCGGAAAAGCCAATTGAGAACGTGCGAACACGCTCGTGTCCAACCGACCGCATCAAAGCAACAACGAGGCTCGAATCCAGTCCCCCACTAAGAAAAGCACCCACGGGTACGTCGGCTAAAAGCCGCAGCGATACCGCTTCGCGAAGCAGCCCGTCAAGCTCCTCAACCCGTTCATGCAAAGCGATTTTTTCGCATTCCTCTCGATATTGTACTTGCCAGTAACGTTTCATACGAAGCCGTCCATCAGAGAAAACGGCCCATGTCGCCGGAGGTAGCTTTTTTACGCTTTTGTAGAGAGTCTTCGGATGGGGAACAAATAGATAGCTCAGATACTCATCGATTGCCGCTGGATCTATTTCGCGCCCGACCTCTCTGTCACACAACAAACTCTGTAGCTCAGAAGAAAAGCTCAGGCCCGAAGGCGTTTGTGCATAAAAGAGCGGTTTTTTTCCCAAACGATCGCGAGCCAAGACAAGCTCATTCCGACGACGATCCCAAAGCGCGATGGCAAACATCCCGCGCAATAAAGCGAAGCATTCCAGCCCGTATTCTTCATACAGATGTAATATGACTTCCGTATCCGACGCCGTGCGCAACTGGTGTCCGCGCGCACGCAGTTCGTGGCTCAGCTGCTGATAGTTGTAAATCTCACCGTTAAAAACGACGCGCAGGCTGCCATCTTCGTTTTCCATAGGCTGATGCCCGCCGGCTAGATCAATAACCTGCAAACGACGCATACCCAGAGCTGCGCCGCCTTCAACGAAAAATCCATCCTCGTCGGGCCCACGATGGACAATTGCTTCGCACATGCTACGCACAGTTCGCTCATCTATTGGGCGCTGGATATCAGAGTGCACTTTACCGACGATGCCACACATATTAGGCCCCTTCTAAAACACTGCGGTAGAGCGCGTGCAAAGTCGCCGCACTGTGTTCCCAGGTGTATTCACACGTTTCAACATGCGCGCGGGCCTGCTCTCCCATTTGTACCCGACGCAGACCGTCATCGTGAAGCGTCTGGAGTGCCTCGCGCAACTGGATCACCGCACCGGGCTCAACAAGCAGACCTGTTTCCCCATCCCGAATAAGCTCTGGCGTACCCCCTACGCACGTAGCCACTACGGGGAGACCACAGGCCTGCGCTTCCAAAACGACATTGGGGCGTCCCTCTGAATGACTTGGCAAGACAAGCACATCAGCCGCCTGCATCCACTGTGGAATATCCTGCGAAGAGCGGCGTCCCACAAAGTGAACTTGCGAAGCGATTCCTTCCTCCTCACAACGCTCTTTTAAGGTGGCTAGAAGCGGTCCATCCCCGACGACATATAGATTCCATTTAGGCCGGTCCCGCCACTGGGAAAGCGCTTCGATCAGAATGTCTATACCCTTTACAGGTATCAACAGACCAACAAAGATCATGACGAAAGAATCAGGCGGTATTTGTAAACCATCTCTCACCGCCTGACGATCGCCAGGACAAAAGCGGCCATCAACCCCGTTGTGAATGACCGAGATTTTTCTGCGCTCCACTCCAGCATCAGCCAGTTTTTTCGCAATATCCTCGCTAACAGCTATTACGCGGTCCATCCTATTTGCGATTGATCGATTTAAACGACGCCCCCACCGACCGGATAGCATGTTTATATCGCTGCCCCGCACGCTAAGTATTAGCTTTTTACTCCGACCCAACGCACACACAGCAACAAGCCCCGAAACAATCCAGTGACAGTGCACCAAATCGGCCGATTGGCCGCGGCGGCGGGCATCAAATAGAAACCCCAGAAGGAAAAAAGGAACCTGAAAACGCACCCACCAACTGTTCCGCAGATTGGTGGGAATACCTCCCCGATAAGCCAAGCGCTGAAGCGCGACAGGCCATGCATAGCGAAAGCGAAACACCTCGATCACCCCCGTCGATTCTCTACGGGCAAGGCCCTTTTCATGCGGTGCAAGGACAGCTACCTGCACTCCGCACCGGCTCAGCGCGTTCGCCTGCTCAGACACAAATGAACCAAAGAGATCGCCGACAAATCGGGGAAAGCCAGTCGTCAGCATGAGAACCTTCATTTGCTCTCCTGCATATCATACAACATAGCGAAGAGCAAAAATTGAATCCCCATGATAATCATGAGCGCACATACAACCGACCGAGGCCCCGTAACGCCTTCCCCCGTAAACTGCTGAAATATGAGGAAGCCGCCGTAAATAACACCGATCGGCAGCAGAATGAGTCCAAAGAGGTAGAAAAAGAAAAGCGGGTGAAAGTCTCGCACCAGATACTTACTGAGTAATCGCCAAAAGAAACCGCGCACGAGCATAGGCGTTACGCGCAGAGCATAGTCAACGCCTTTGATCTGCGACTGTCGCTCTCCCTCTAGGTAAATAGCCCGGCGAGGTACATCTTTTACTCGAAGGCCGTAGGCATTGAGGCGCACGAGGAAATCCATGGGATACCCATAACCCTTCCACGCTTTACCCCAGTCGATCATATCAATAGCCCGCTTACTAATAGCCGTATAGCCGTCGACCACATCGTAAATCTTATAAAAACCAGAGGCCATCTTGGTGGAGATTGAAATAAGCGCATTCCCCAAAAACCGCGTCCACGGCATACCGTCTAAACCGACCTGGGGCATAAGAAACCTATTTCCCTTAGCATAATCGACCTCCGCCTTTGCGACAGGCTCAATCAGATCATCAACGACCTCAAGAGGCATCTGGTTATCTCCCCCCACTACGACAGCAATGTCATAATTATCAGCGCTAGACTGTAAATATCCCGTGATAATAGCCGCACCCACGCCTTTGTTAACCTCGTGACGTAGCAGAACGACGCGAGGGTCACGCTCGGCGTGCTGTTGAACGACCTGGCAAGTGCTATCTTGACTTGCATCGTCGACTACGTAAACGCGATCAATGGTTTTTGGCACGCCTTCAAGTGTCGGACCGATAAGCCGCTCTTCGTTATGTGCTGGGATCACCAGCGATATCCTTTTTTCCCCGTACACGTTACAACTCCTATCTAGCCAACTATCTATTTACCGCCGTACATTTGCCCATTAATTGCGCCTAGCCGCCACGACAACGCCCCGTCCCCAGGGCCAACGAGCGAAGATTTCATCAAACCGCAGCACCCAAGCCATACTTTCAACAACCCAGCGGTGCCGTCCCAAACGCGTATCCGCTCGCCTTTCGCGCTCCTCGACGCCCTGTCCTCGAGTCCGCAGGAGCCAAGGGGCAAAAAGAAGTCGGTGATACAGTCGTCCCAATGGGAAACCCCACACACGAACCTTTTCTACAACAAATCCTTGCTCTTCAAATAGAGAGACAAAATCACTCCTATGGTAGCGCTTAACGTGCCGCGCCCAATCATCGCTATAGTCCCAAAGCCGCGGATTGAGCGGCACACTTGCAATGAGAACTCCGCCAGGTTTGAGCACACGACGAAACTGTCGGACCGCTGCCCCATCCCCCCCATCTTCTGGCAGGACGTGTTCGAGCACTTCCCCGCAGACCAGACCATCAAAGGTCGAATCTTCAAAAGGCAATTCCGTTACCGAGGCGCGCTGCACGCGCAGACGCTCTTGCCAACCCAATGCCTGCACTTTTCGGTATACCGTCTTCACAAAGGCCTCTGCCTCTTCGACTGCCTCAACGTCGTAGCCAGCAGCACACAGGTCAAGAGCTAGACTGCCGCTTCCGCAGCCTGCATCCAACACCGTGCCACGAGGTTGCAGCGAACAGAATAGACGCAATAGCAAGCGCTCGCGAAAAAGATGAACTGGCCCGCGGATCTCACTCTCCCCCCAATTCGTCTGTTCGACGGTTTTCCCACTAACACTCAATCCCTTAATGCTCCTTCTAACTGGCGTACGAGATCGCGTCCTATCGCCTCTCCCGACGCAGTCGTAGAGTAACGAGCATGTCCATTTCTCCCCAGACGTTCCCGCAACGAAGCATCGGTTCGCAAACGTTCCAAGGCTGCGGCCAGTGCCTGACCATCACCAGGCGGACATAGCAAAGCGGACTCTTCGTCCACAAGCAGTTCTCGAATGGCCGGGGAATCGCGCGTAATGATAGGACGCCCCAACGCCAGCGCTGCGAATACCTTGTAAGGGATGACTCTTGCCGCTTTAGGCGTCGTTCCAAAGATCCCGAGACATACGTCCGCCTCCCGCATTGCCTCAGCTAATTGTTCAGCACTCAGCCACGTCTCGACAAAACGCACGTGCTCCAAGTCCGAAGCCCGTGCACGCACGGCCGCGTAGTCTTGACCTTGACCAATAAGCGTGAATTCTACACGCTCTTTGCGCAGCGCGCGCGCCGCTTCGATAATGCACTCAGCGCCGTGTAGAGGAACATAGGTCCCGAAGAAAAGAACCCTGAAAAAAGGAGACGAGGCACCCTCACCTCTTTTGACAGGAAAACGATCAAAAATGTTACCTACTAGGCTTTTACGGAACTTATTACAAGAAAGATTAAACAGGTTAGCATAGTGATATCCAAGCTGTTCGGTATCAACAAGAACCCAATCTGCGCTACGAAAAGCCCAGCGGTCTACACTGTAGAGTAAACGCCCCTTCAGACTCCTAGACGATACGCTTTGCCGATCCATAACGGCTGTATCGTAGAGCGAAATAAACGAAACCAAGACCAGCATCCGTTTAGAAAACAAGTTGAGTAAACGAGCCAGCAAAATGTCTATATAGCCCGGATATCCAACTACAACGACCTCGTGTTCAGGGCAGCGTATATAGCGCCATATAAGCCCGGTATAACACCGCACTGCCCGTAGCGCGAGTAGGAACCACATTCTCCAGCCTGCATGGAATGCTCGATGTAAAAAACCGTCCCACAGGTTTGCCCTACAAGACCACACCTGACCAGCTGCACGGGAAACACCAGCATAGAGTACCTGATTTACGGGATAGGCATCTGATAATATGTAAGTGCCAAAAAAGACAACACGTAGGCTCATCAGGTACGTTCCGCTCTTTCAGAACGCATCAGGGCCACCTGTTCAGCAATTAACCCCATCATGAACACCATTACCGACGTAGTGAAGAGGAGCATCGACATATTTGTGAAACGGTGGTGGGTGACAAAAGTGTATCCGTAGTAGCCGATCCCCATTAAGAAGAGGTATACGCTCACGGGAAGAAATATCTTGAGCGGTGCAAAGAGCATGCAGATTTTCATTATGACAAGGAGAAATTTCGGACCGTCGGAGAGAATCCTAATCTTACTCTTGCCCACTCGCTTAGCCGCTTCTATGGGTATGTAAGCGACGCTGAAACCAGCTCTCAGCATGCAAAGAGTAATCGTTGTGGGATAGGAAAATCCGTTAGGCAATAGGCCGACAAAGTGCAACGCGACGCTCCGACGCATTGCCCTGTACCCCGATGTGAGATCCTTGATCTGACGACCTGTAACATAACTGGCAAAGGCGTTATATAACTTGTTGGCTACGCTCCGATGCCATCCAGCCTGCGACGCACGACTTCGGGCACCAACAACCATATCAAAGCGCTCGCACTCTGTGAGAAAAAGGGCAACATCTGCTGGACTGTGCTGTCCATCGGCATCCATGCAGATCAGTATTTCGCCGCGTGCCTGACGAATACCCGTTTTTATCGCCGCGCCGTTACCCATATTGTACGGGTGTTCGGCCAGCCTCACGGGCTCTCCTACCGCAACCACTTCGTCGGCCGTTTCATCCGTTGAGCCATCCGAAACCACGAGGATCTCATATCTTCGCCCCATGGCATCCAGTTCGTCCTTCAGCTGACTAAGAACAGAGCCGATGGATCCACCCTCATTATAGGCTGGAATAACGATACTAAAATCGACTTCTTCCTCTCCGCTCAATTTTCTCCTATGTGCGTTTAACTGAAAAGAGGCAGATCACGCCGAAGCTCCGCTTCCATCTTAGCGTGGCATGACGGACAAACCGTTATCAGATTATCCAATCGATTGGCTTCCACATTGGATTTAAAATTTCGGTAGGGAATCTTGTGGTGCACGTCTAACTGCCGACCGAGATCCTCTTCGCTCTGTCCGCAAACACGACATGCATAACCATCTCGTTCGCGTGCTCGATTAGACTGCTCCGCCCAGTTGGCACCTCGTCTGTGACTTGGCGTGCCTACTTTGGGCTGTAAATCGGGCTGCTCAGAAATCCAAGCCCGGCGACAGGCGTCTCCGCAATAGTGCAGTTCAACGGCCCCAGCGTACCAATCGACCACCTGCACCGACTTACGACAGTGTGCACAGGGCCGACTCACTAAGAGACCGCCGGCTTTATCCGATCTATTTTCGCGAAAATCAAGGCCCAACTGGTCTGCACTGGACATAGCACACCACAGCTAAAAGGACACAAGGAGAGTTGTATTGGAGTAGAAAAAAATGCAGAACCCATCGGGTTCTAAGGGGTATTCCTATTATATGAATACTATGTAAATAATGTCAAGGCACCTTATTCTAAGATAACAAAGTCGACTTCAAGCGTGTCGCGCACAGAAAGAGCCTGCGCTACAACTTCAACGCGCTGCAGCCGCCCGTCTCCCATACTCTGCAGTATAGCAATGGCCAAGCCGTCGCGTGTTATACTAAAAGGTGTTATGCTTCCAGCAGTCGATGCAAAAACGACTAACGTGCTGTCAGCCACGGGTTTGCTGCCTTTGCGAACCGTCGCCCAAATCTCGGCCGTAGCGGTGCTGTCATTCGCCGAAACACGCGCTGGATAAGCCGTCATTTCCAGTGAAATTTGCCGACTTTCCGAATTGGTCGGAGCAACCGAAAGAGCGCAACCAGAAATAAAACAAGTAAAGAACAGAACGAACCCCAAAGCGTTCCGAACGGTAACGAAAAATGAAGCTTTCATTGTATAAAGTCGGGTGGAATCCAGTTGAATTGAGAAGCCATGGAAGCCAACATATTGCTAACTAGGTTAGTGAGTGCCTCTTCCTGAACGCGCTGTAAATCGCCTGCCGACGCACCAGCCGTAACATCTCGTCTTGTGGGAGGCAGCAAGCGCAAACCCTTCCGAAACCGGCTTATTCCCTCCGTTTCGTTTGAAAAGGCCTGCATTTGTGTTTTAGTATCATCAAAAACGAGCACACGATAGCGCAGCCCCACTTCTACGTGGGCTTCTGGAAGATCAATAACAAATGGGACTTGCAATCCCGCAAAACGGTCGACTTCATAGGTTGAAACCAACCCAGTAACAACCACATCAACACCCAACTTTTGCGCCAATTCAAGCGCTTGCCGAGGCTTTAAGAAGCCTTCTTTCGGAATATCTGCGTAACGAGTCAGATCGACTACTTCCAGACTGTCATGGGGCTCTAATTCGGTCTTGATCTTTTCCACTAAACGCGTCCCTGCACCATACTCTTCGAACCCCTCAAATTCTACAATCGCTAAGCGCAGTACTTCGGACGGCTGATACATGCGACGCGGGAGTTTTGTTGGCTGGTAAATGGCATAGCGGGATTCGAGGCGACGGCTACCCGTCATAAACCCGTGCATACGCAAACCGAACGTAACCGACGATTCCACAGGATAGTCTAATAGGCCCACCTGGCGGTTGATCTCCAGCTGAACGCCGCGAAACACATTAACCCGCAGACCCACTTTAAACAGGGCTCTAGCCTGTGCCTGCTCGGTGAAAGCTACTTGTGATTGATACTCGCTATTGAGGCTAAAGCGACGGTTCGTTCGACCGATCTCAACTCCCATGCCATATACGAGCTGAGAGAGCACCTGAGTATTAGCAGACCGAAAGTAACCTCCGTTGAGCATGAAAGACGCCCAACCAAAATGCACATCCGCCAACAGCTGAAGCCCTAGATCCAATGATTCGCTGCTAAACGAACGAATGCCCCCAATTTTATCGAGAGCGTGCCGTCCCTTATAGCCCAAAGGAAGCCCAAGTAACATCTGATAGCCCATGTAAAAACTACTGGGCAACTTTCCCGGCCGAGATATCTTGAGACTTAAGACCGGATCCCCTGTTCCATACTTGTTAAACCCGCTCACCGAATCGAGTAGAAATGGAACCATCAAACCCAGTTCCATCGCCTGGCCTAACCCGTAAGCCATTCCGTAATTACCCGTATAAATATTGCCCCCACCCAATTCGGGAACCACAATGGGGTCAGAACGGTTCATCATGCGCAACAGAAAGCGCCCTTTACCTAGGGGCTCAGCACTATGCACGAGGTCTAATCCCTGGCCCATCGGCGGACTAATGGTCGCATTAACTGGCGTTCTCAACAGCGTTAAATCCTGCGCATAGGCCTGCTGTGACAGGGGCTTTGCCAATAATAAAAGACCTATGTAAAAGAATATGTATCTCACTTAAAAACCGATGCCCTGTTCTGCCTGCAGCTCAATGGAGAGCCGACTCATCTCCAGCAGCAACTGTCCCGGATCTCGGAACGTGAAGTCTTCGTCAATCATGCGCAACTGGGCCGACGCATTACCGGGGTCTGGACGATCAATAGCGCTATAGCGCCCTATTTGGAAATACGATTCGGCCAAGATCATCCGCACGTGACGCGTGTCAAAATTATCGTGCCCCACCTGCCTTTCAGAATCGTCTAGTCGCAAGTAGGATGCATATTCGTTGTCGACAGATAGAGCCTGCATAGCATACTGAATAGCATCGCTGAACATTCGACGCGCTAAAGCGACGCCCGAATATCCAACCCAAGCGTCTGCATTGCGCCGATTGAGCGTCGTCGCTTGCTGAAAAGAAGAAGAAGCGGCCTTTAGATCTTGTTTGCGAAAAAAGGCCCAACCAATCCCATTGTGGGCTTCCGACTTGATCTGGTTTAAAGTAGCTTCGGGGCCCTCATAGGTTTCAGCTCTCTCAAGCGTACTGGTAAAAAACTCAATGGCGGCATCGTAATCCCCATTTTTGTAATTCTCCCAATCAACTGGCAGGCGATCGCGTAGCTTTTCTTCTTGCCTTAGAAGCTCTTCCGGACCCACACCGCTTCCTCCTCCACATCCCCAAATCAGTCCAGCCAAGAGCAGCACACTTCCACAGTGTCTCATTCTCATATCTGATCCTCTACTTTAAAAGCGTCATTCGACGTACGAGGTCTTTTTCGCCGGCTTGCAGCCTGTAGATGTATACACCCGAACTCACCTTAAAACCGTTCGTGTCGCGCCCATCCCATACCACTTCGTGGCGTCCTGGCGACATTTGCCCACGATTTAGCAATTCTCGTACCATTTGCCCTGTCGCGTTAAAAATGACCAATCGCACTGAGCCCACCTGAGGCGAAACAACAAAAGGAATAACCGTTTTCGGGTTAAACGGGTTGGGATAGTTCGGCTCCAAACCAACCCTCAGCGGAAGCGCCGTCCCTTTGGCACGCCACATCGACACATTACCTGCCCGATCAGACACAAGCACTTCGATTTCCCCATGGAGTGCGTTGGTCGGCTCCCAACGCAAAAATTGCCCATCCCATATACCGGGCTGAAGTCGACCATCTATTCTTACCTCAATTACACCCAGACCACTTCCTTTTTCTTCGATCTCAATTGCCCATACACCACGACTGAAATTGGGCTCCGCCTTGGGTATTAACCGCGGCGAAACCTCGTCGCGCAAAATGCCATATATGCCCAACCGATCAATGTCTAAAGCAGCCTCTGTTGACCCTATATAAACCCACTCTTCTCGCTCTTTTCGGTATATGCCATCTCTCTCGTCGCGTGTCCCACTCCACCGAATTTGACCCCCCTGTGCGAGCAATGCATCTACGGGCATTGCACGGATCGTATGTGATAGGGTTAATTCCGAAGTAGAAGACCGCTTCGAACGACTTCTATCGATAGCCTTTTCGACCTGTAAAACGACCCGTTTTCCAGCCTCTAAAGCATTGGGCCTGATATCCAACTGAGCTTCGCCGTGGGATAGCGCGACGGCTTTACCCGCTAAGACCGTTGCAATATCAACCGAAGCTGTGTCTCCTACATTGGTTCCCAGTTCCGTGATCGCCTGGGCCTCGAAGCTGACGAGCCCGCTCGCATCACTGCTGAGTTCTATTCCCCCAGACCAAATAAGCACACCTCGACCTTCTAAATCATCTTCGATTTGCCTGACTGCTACTGTGCTGTCAATCGTGGAAAAAGATCGTATGACGTTGGGGGTTCCTGCTAGCGCACGACGAGCTACCACAAAGACGTTTATGTAACTTGGCTGAATTGGGTTGGGCACAACCTGCAACTCTAGTGTGGTCTGATCGACCGGCTCAACCACCGTTACAACCATCACGCCAACGGCACTAAAACCGCCGCGGATGTTGGCGACAAACGTCAGACTGTCGACTCCCACCCTGTCCCCAACTCCGTTGATACGCAGAGCATGAGGCTCGAATGGATCAATAAATGGCTGTGTAATCCGCTGGCCCGACACAGACCACGAAACGGGCGGCACAGAGCCGTCTTCTTCTATGAATTCAAGCGGTAGAAAATCGTTCAGGACAACTGATGAATCGCTCTGACCAGACGAAACCACGATAGGGGGCAAGTCCCGCAATTTCAAACTGGCTAGAGACGGGTCCAAAGCGATTACTCGCACCGTATCACGACCCACAATGCCAGATTCTACGTTGCGTGCCGTGAAGACGACGGAGACTTCCAACGTATCGTCGGAAATCGCTTGAATTGCCTGGTCACTCGTCACACGGATGATCAGTTCCGAATCGACAAGGGTCGTTACGGCCCACTGAATTAAGGAGTCAGGATGCGTCTCCTTATCTTCGATATAATCATTGAGGTTGTAATCTTTAAACACTTGTCCTGCAATAAATTGTATGTCAGGCATGGAGGTAATTCTCATTACCTCACTCTCGCCGACTACGCGCAGAGCCATGCGGGCCGATTGGACGCGGCCCAACGAATCCTGCGCCGTAAAAAGCAGGGTATCCGTTCCCGACTGAAACCCAAATGCCGAGACTATATTTCCCTCTTTGATGCGCGGCGCTGAACTGTCACCGGCCAGCACCGCTACCTCCCATGCTAACGACGTTAAATCGAATCCTTCGGGCGCAAGAACATAGTCGTCCAAGTCAAATAGATCGGGACGCTGATTGACGCCAACTTCTAAGCCGATCGGCAACACGCCAATCGTGAACTGATCGGGAATATTGCCGCCGCCAGACCGAATGGAGACCATCATCGTATCAACCGAAGACATGCCGGCCTGGTCCGTGACGCGGAAAATAATAGGCTCAGTTGCAAAGTTGGCCGTTTCTGGCGCAAAAAACGTGACTATATGCGTCAACGGATCTATCTGTACTCGGACGTTATCCTGATTGAAGCTATTATCTGAAGATAGACCCCAGAATACTTCCTTGTCGTCATCGTTCGAGTCGTAGTAATAATTGTTTAGATCCAACCCCTGATACACTTCTCCGCGATCCAACACCAGATCGGGTACTCCACCGGCTTCCGGCTTCCGATCAGAAGAATAAATGCGCAGCTTTATCTCGTCGACCAACCCATCAGGATCGACTATCCTCACTATCCCTTCCTCATATCCAATAAAGTCAGAGGGGGCTGAGATGATGAGTTCCTCACCCTCTACTCTCAACGTGCTTTTGATATTGCTAGGTAGAATCCACTGTAGTTGGTCAAAGGAATTATCAGGATCAATAACATATTCGTTCAGATTAATGACAAATTCTTGACCATCCGGCGACAGACCTATTTTTATGTCGTCAGACAATGCCGTCGGGGGCAATGCCTCGGCCGCCGTCAAAAGAAGCGTCATTTTATCTTGCAGGCTGTCAGTATCGGTAACGACAAAACTAATTCTTCCATCCCCAGCAAAACCACTTCGGCCACTTATATTTATTTCCAACTCACTGTTCACCCTTGTAGTATCGACTGTAAAATTGCCATCTGGATCATCGATCCAACTAAAGGACAGGCTATCTAAGGGTGAGTCTACGTCTTCGACGATCTCATTAAATTTGTAGATTCCGTTCTGCCCTATTCCAATTGTTAGCATCCGCTTCTCACCTGACAAGAGGAAGCGCGGCGGATCGGGCACGGGCGAAACTTCGACAATAACACGAAGGGTGTCATTACCACCGCGCAAACCATCTGACGCTAACACACGTAGCGAATCTACACCGTAATAGTCTTGCCGAGTCCACAGCAGAAGCATATTGCTTTGCGAGGCAACCTGAGTGCTTAAATTTGGGGTCGTATTAACACTAAAGTTAAGAGAGAGAAAACGCATGCCATCGCCATCGGGATCAATGGCCATTGCATTTAGATCAATGGCACTGAGCGCACGCAGTACGTTGGGCTCTGTTCCTGGCACGAAATAATGCGTATCTTCGGCCAGACGCACAGTATCGCGCCGAACACCATCTGGATCTCGCTCTTTTACGAAGGAAGGCGGGTTATTCACAATGACATCAGAAATTTCCTGCACGGAGAGAGCCGGCTCACCTGAACGAACCGAACTGGCTGGCTCCGTAACTGTCCATACGATTCGCTGTCTACCCGACCATGCAGGATCGGGCGTAATGCGAACGCGCTTAGTGACCGGATCGATGTCGATGTCAATGCTGTCTAAGTCGGCCGGCTCATACGACCATTTCATCGAGTCAAGATTCACGTTGGGACGAGCGCTCTGTATATAGCGCGTTAAAATGCCGATTTGCGTGGTATCAACCTGTCCCGGTGTCAGTACTACGTCGGGAATGTCAAACAGTTCGAGCCCGCTTACCGAAATCTGCATGCCCTGCACCGTGATAAAACGCTTTTCACTGATACCATCCGAGAGCACAAGGCGCGTTTCCAATACGGCGTTGTCATTAACCTGAATTTGACCAAAATCAATGGGCTGCACGCAGACCAATTGGAACGTCGCCACAACCCCCGACCCCGTGCGAACTCGATTTCCTCCACCACCTACTACGATTCCGTATTCGAGCTGCTGTCCCTCAAAGCTACTGGCAATCGACTCACTTTCCGGTATGAGCTCGTTGGCCTGTTCACCAGCTCCGGCAAAAAGAGAACCCGCAACAAAAGGCTGTATACCCGGCTGTCCTGCATCGTCTGTGGTGGTCGGTCTCTGATCAACCACCTGAAATGCATCAGTTGGGACGGTGACAAAGACCGACATCCCTGCGGCCTCGACGCCCGAAAGCTCGGCAAATACTTCAATGGTTATTGTTTCCCCAACCTGCACACTCACGTTCTGGGTGTTAGTACCACGTTCGCGCAGTTGCAGCGTTTGTGCGTTCAGCGTATTTACCCACCCCATAAATAGGGAAAAGAAATAAATGACACATCGCATATAAATTCTCATAGAGAAATCCCATACCGTGAATTATTTGGCCAGACTCTCGCAAAAAACATGCCCGCCATGCAGCGTAAGATTCTACCCAGCAGGAAACTAACCCCATGCGCTGCAGATATATAAGAGACTAATTTTGACCAGATTGGTTTCCCACGTCTACCGTATATTATCGACAGCAGCCACTACAATATGAGAACTTTTTTCCCTCTCTAACAAAAAAAGCGCCGCAAGGGTTTCCCCCTGCGGCGCTTTTCTTTGAAACAACTCAGGTCTTATTTGACCAAAGTCATCTTTCGGATCTGCGAGAAATCACCCGCTTCCAGGCTGTAGAAGTATACTCCAGAGGAGACACTGTTTCCAGCCTCGGTCTTACCGTCCCACTTCATCCGATAAGAGCCCGCCTTCATCCGATTGTCAACCAGCGTGCGAACCGTCTGGCCCAGCTGGTTGTAAACCCGCAACTGCACAGTGCGCGCCGTCGGAATATCAAAACGGATTTCCGTCGACGGGTTGAAAGGGTTCGGGAAGTTCTGGTGCAGAGCAGCAGCCAAAGGCAGTGCCTGCGCCTTCTCGACCCGCATGACCGTGCCCTGGTAGGCACTGTTGACAAATTGACCTTCGAGCACTTCGATCACGCCCGGATCATCGGCCAAGGCGACGAAGCGCACCGTAACCAAGTCGGCATTACCACTGGCGGACCAGTCGCGGCCGATACGACCCGAGGTAACTTCCACGCGACCCGGCTGAGCGTTACTGAAGAAGAGCGCACCCTTCGCATTATTCGCGAAGACGTTGCCTTCAACCACAGCCTCGTTGGGCAGCAGCTTGACCCGTTCGGGATCGTAGCCAAGGACCAACTCATAGGCCATGACATCGCTCATGCTGGCTGCACGCGCCGTAACTTCAAAGACGCGTCCAGGCCACCAGGCTTCGACCTCTTCAACACCTTCGACTTCGACCATGGCCGTAGCGTTGTCGCCGCCTTTGCCCGTGGGCTTAAAGACAGGCGCTGCGCCGTAGCCGTCGTTGCCGAAGTTAGAGGTAACAAAACCCAGATCCAACGAATTGACCACGCCGTCGGCATTCACGTCAGCAGCGCGCACGTAGCTTGCGTTGGCAGGCGTGTAGTTCCAGAGGCTGTAAATCAAGTTAGCATCTGCAATGTCAACCTGATTGTCGCCCGTAGCATCACCACCACGCAGGAAGCCCAGTGGCGTTGCAGGCGACAGGTTACCCAGCACGTCCGAACCGAAGGTCGGATCTGGCGTCAGCGTCAGACCGTTGAACACGTTGAGCGTATCTGTGCGGCCTGAGACATAACCGTCGGCCTTCACCGTCATCTCGTAGATACCCGGGGGAATCTCCGTGAGCGTGAAGGTACCGAAGGAATTGCTGACTACCTGAACCGAGTCACCCAATACGACGCTGCTGACTTCGCTGGCATTAAACTGAGCCGTAGCGGTGCTAGTGCCACCTGTAATCGCCTCTGTCGCCGTGAATGTTCCGGTGACCGAAGAAACTACTAGGCTCGAAGCACCCACAGAAGACACGGTAGCCGTCGCACCGCTCGTTCCACCTGTAACGGTTTCGGCCGCGACAAACGTGCCGACTACGTTACTGATGTTAAGCGACGTAACGCTACTCGTGGTATCCAGGCTGACGTCGTTGGCTGCGATATAGTTCTGGTTCGTAATGTCCTTCGTCGAACCAATCTTACGCAGGTGGACATCCAACGTATCCGCGTAGTCAGAGCGACCTTCCAGCGGCGCCGTAGCGATGATGCGCGCATTCGGCGTTAGCGTGATAAAGACTTCACGCGCCGGAGCAGCCAACTCAGTGGTACCGCGTCGGAATGCTGTCCGTCGACCGGACTCCATCGACCATGTAAGCGTCGTATCAAACGGTGCTCCACCCGAGAAACGCTTGACAACCAGCTTGAGGCGGGCAGCAACCTGCGAGCTATCGCCCGAAGCATTACCAATCACCTCACCATTAATGATGGACTCAACAAAGTTCAGCTTGACAAACTGATCCGTGCCCTGCGTGGTGTCATTCTGCGCGATAGTCGAAGGAGTTTTGAAAGCTCCCGTCGAATCGGCAAACGGCTGCACACCGGCTGCACCAGCATCCATGTCAACGACTTCGAAGTAGTTACGCGGCACGTCTAAGTGCAGCGCCATCAGGTCTATGGAGCTGTTCTGCGAATTGACTAGCACATCCATTTCGAGCGTATCGCCTGAACTGGCCGACATCGTCCCCGGTCCCAGCTCAATACTGTAGATCGGATCCGCGCCTTCAACCCGGAGTGAACCCGGAGCTTTTGATAGCACCGACTTCTGTGCCTGCGAGCCAAAACCCGAGGCCACCGAGTCAAGTAGTGTCGTACCAACAGTTGCATAAACTGGCGATCCAAATCGGGGATCTACACTACCGGCAATGAAGATATCAAACTCCGTCGGCGTACCTTGAATGTTGAACGAGGAAGTCTTGGTATCCCACAACAGGTAGTTGTCTCCACTCTCACGCAATACTTTTACACGTGAGTCGTAGGCCTCTTCAGTGTCGTTGCTACCAGACACCTGACCATTCAAGCTATTTATGACGTATACGTCTTGCGATCCACCCCTACCACGGGCATTAGACTCGAGCGACGTAAGCGTCGCGTATTTACCCTTAGGAGCAGCATAAAGACGTAAGTAAGCATCATCCGTGCCCGTTCCATCGTCGATCAGGAAAGAATCCCACTCGAGACGAACAATATCACCGTTAACGATGGTCTGCCCACCTGCAGGCGGCGTACGCATCGTCACGCGCGGAGTAGGCTGGAACGTAAGATCATCACCTGAGCGCAGTAAGATCGCACCACCAGCTTCAACACGAGTGTTGCCCAATGAGTCGTGCAGCACTGCGTAGACCCATGCAGAATCAACAGTTACACCACTCTGATAAGGGTTAGGGTTACCCACATCATCGCCTACGACGGGACGGAACTGCTTAGGCAACGCGCTAGGCGGATTGCGGAAGCTCCAGACATACTGGTCATCTTCACCCTCATCATCCTCGCGAAGATTACCAACAATCAGCACCGCATTTCCCGGATTCGTTCCTGACGAAGCCAGTAATTGCGTCGAGTCCGTGCCCGAGTAGTTCACCGTTGTCGGATCAACACCTGTGTAGTAGAGCGAGATAATCGCGTTACCATCCAAGTCTCTATCCGAGCGACCACGCTGCCACTCAATTGTGAATTGATCCTGCTGAGACGGATCGAGCGGCAGAGTGACACCTTTCAGCGGAGAGGTAAACTCAAACGCAGGCGAATGGCGCACGGCTACCGAGTTTGAAGATACGCCAACTGCAAAGGTATCCTCGTCTGCGGCAACCGCGTAAATGAAGTAATTGCCCTGGGCTACGACCTCATCGCGGTTTGTGCCTTGAGCGGCCACGTTAAAGTCAAACTCAACATCCTCATCCGTGCGTAGACTATCCGAAAGCTGGATTGCCGTCGCATTGGCCAGTTCAAGTGTTTGATCAGGGAACGTACCCGTCACTGTCACATCCGAACCTTGAAGGCCATTAGCTGTCGAGTAGAATAAACGTATTTGCGCATTGTCGTCGTAATCGATGACCGTAAACTTGACCTTGTAAGGATTGGCCTTAGCCAAGTTGCTATACTCACCTGTATCTACAGTGTCCGCTGCAATTGGAGCAACCGAGCGCACGATCGGGATATGGCGGACGCGCAACGCGCCTGCACTAACCGCATACGTAGCTGGGTTGACCCCGTCATCAGCAACGATGTAAATGTAGTAAGTTCCATCCAAAGTCTTAGTCACAGGAGCCCAACCAAACGCATTCTGATAGGTAGTTCCCGGATTGTCCCAAGTATAGACTTGAGTAGCGCTGGAGGATGATCCCTCGACAAAGTCATTGGTAGCCGTCGGGTCACCAGTCGCACGAGTAGTTGCGTCGGTTACATCTCGCTCGTCAACAATCAACGTAGCGAAGGTTTTGATATCCTGGGCATTCCTCAGACCACCATCGGGATAAGCATAAAGCGCAGCCCGCAGGGTATCCGAGTCCGTATCAATGCTATTATCATCACTATCGAAGAGAGTGTACTCAATAGAGAATGACTCATTAGCGAAACCACCGCCCGCAAGCGTATTTGCATTAGGCGTTATTATCGCCACTGACGGTGCAGCGTTGGTAGCGATAATGTCAATATCAGCACCTAAGACAAAGTATGAGCCAGCAGCCGTTTTACGCTGACCGGCAGCACCTGCAATTGTATGCTGACCTGTAAACATTGTGACGCCGTTTAGAAATGAAGCGTGGGCTGGTGCAGCTCTGCCAGTCAAATCAGCGTCAACTGAAAGACTTTGCGTCGTCGAATCTGGCGCCACTTGACCCGTAAGGTGTCCGTCGGCATGTGTTCCAACAGCAGACGAACTAGCAGCAACTAACATGACATTGGTAGATGAGTCGCTGCCCAAGATATTCATCTTGACCAAAAGACCTACCTTGTCACCATCGTCACCCCATTCTCCAAAACCCGCAGATCCACTTTCGTCAGTCT
>CAXGPR010000029.1:0-38858 GCA_964011675.1 uncultured bacterium | reverse complement strand
CTGAGCCCGGCCTAAACAGCGAAACGCAACAGGCCGAAGCCATCGCCCTGCTAGACACAGCGGCCCAGATGGGCCTCAACGCCGTAGTATTTCAGGTTAGGCCTCAGTCCGATGCACTCTACGCCAGCCGAATTGAGCCGTGGTCGTACTATCTCAGCGGAGAGCAGGGGCGAGCGCCCGAGCCCTATTACGACCCGCTGGCGTTCTGGGTTGACGAAGCACACGCGCGCGGTTTAGAGCTACACGCATGGTTTAATCCATACCGGGCCCACCACCCCAAAGGAGGCGCGGTAGGTCCGCGTTCTATCGTCAACAAACGGGCCGATCTGGCGCTGCAACTAGGCGATGAGGGCTACTGGTGGCTCGATCCGGGCAAAGAGGGCACGCAGGACCACGCCTTCGCCGTCGTGATGGACGTGCTGAGACGCTACGACGTCGACGGCATCCACTTTGACGACTATTTCTACCCCTACCCCTCCTACAACGACGGACGCGACTTTCCAGACGGCGAGAGCTGGGCGGACTACCGTAGCGACGGCGGCAAGCTGAGCCTAGGCGACTGGCGCCGAAACAACGTCAATCAGTTTATCAAACGGCTGTATCGAGGTATCAAGAGGGAAAAACCACACGTAAAGTTTGGCCTGAGTCCCTTTGGCATCTGGCGACCGGGTCATCCGCCCTCCATTCGCGGATTAGACCAATACGAGGTGCTCTACGCCGACGCGCGACGCTGGCTGCAAGAGGGCTGGGTCGATTATCTGTCCCCCCAGCTGTACTGGCCGATTCGCCAAGTGCCTCAAAGCTATCCCATGCTCTTGGCTTGGTGGACCGAGCAAAACACCCAGGCCCGGCACGTCTGGCCAGGCCTCTACGCAAGCGGTATAAAAGATGCGCGCGGAGCCGACGAAATAGTCAACCAGATCATGGTGGCTCGCGCTATGGGATCGACTGGAGCAGGGCACGTGCATTTCAGCATGAAAGCGCTGCGGGAAAACCGCGGAGGGATCGTCGATTCACTTGAGGCGCAGCCCTATGCACAGAAAGCCCTTGTTCCGCCTTCGCCGTGGCTAGACGGCCGACCGCCCAACGCTCCTTCGCTTAACTTAGATATACGAAACGAACAGGTGCGCGTGCAGTGGGCACACGCCGACACAGAAGACGTCGATCGCTGGATTGTTTACTATAGACGCGGAGCACGCTGGCACTACGAACTGTTTAACCGGGCAACGCGCGAAACTCGGTTCCCCTTGGTCGCCTTGGGCGCAGATCAACAAGATGGCGACGCGCCGCAGGTCCTGCGCGAAATCGCCGTATCGGCCTTGGATCGACTCGGCAACGAAAGCCCTAAAACCCGAATGAACATCGAGAAGCGACCAGAGTAGCGGATCGTTTAAGCGTAGCTGCGCAAGTGCTCTACCAATGCGCTCTGAACGTCATCAACATCTGCCATACCGCTGATGTCGCACATCTCTGACGGATCTCTTTTCAGATCGTACATCGCTCGCCGCGATGCTTCTCCCCATTCAACCAGCTTGTAACGACCGTCAAACGCAACGCGCCACTCTTCAAGAGCCGAAAATACGCAGGGACGCGTGGCCTCGACCTGTCCCGTCAGCAGCGGCCACAGCGAACGGCTGTCCATGGCCGGCAGCGGCACGGCTCCCCCTGTTTGGAGAAACGTGGCGACCAGATCGAGAATGGTCGAGGGCGCGCTTACTGTAGCTCCCTTTCGCACACCGGGTCCGGCGACCGTAAGCGGCACGCCGATAGAAGGCTGGTGCGGAAGCGATTTACCCCAACGATCGTGATCGCCTAGCATCTCTCCGTGGTCGCTGCTAAAGACGATGAGGGTATGGTCGAGCTCCCCACGGTCCCGCAGCACGTCGATGTAGACACCGATCCAATCATCGATATTTTCCACCATCGCCGCGTAGTTTCGCCGTACGTCCAGCAGCGCCTCGGGTGAATCAGTTCCAACGGCATTAGGCTGGGGAAAGTCGACGTCGGAATACAGGCCCTTCATCCGTTCTGTTATATCCCAAGGATTGTGTGGGCCCGTAAAATTGACCTGTAAAAACCACGGTCTATCGGCCGGTGCCGCCGCCAGCAAATCGAGGCCGTTCTGTCCGATCCAATTATCGCAGTATGCATCATCGGGCAAGTCCGTAGCAAAAGAAGACAGCTTGGTGCGACGGGCAAAATCATCAATGTGCACCTGGCGCAGACCGCGCTCTTCGAGAAAGTGCATATAGGGTCCCTGCGGCTTTTCTCGACCGCTGTTGGCACCGTCCATTTTGCCCTCGTTGTTAATCCCATCGCTAAATCCCCACGCATCGAGGTGAGCTCGGCCGTTTAGCCCCCACGCAGGGCGACGCGCAATGCAGTCACCTTTATTAAGGTCTAGCTTGCCGCAGGCCATGGTGTGATAGCCCGCATCGCGCAGATGGGAATAGAGCGTCGGCCTGTCGGGCGGTAGGTTATCCTCATTTCCCAATACGGGCGAACGCGGATACTCGCGACCAGAGGCAATGCTAGCCCGACAGGGCGCACAAAGCGGCGAGGGACAAACGGCGTTGCTAAAGCGCGTACCCCGCGCGTTGAGCGCATCCAGATGGGACGTGCGTAGCGGAAGATCCGGGTTAGCGCCCGTCCAGTCGTGTCGCAGCTGGTCGGGAAATAGAAAAAGGATATTGGGCTGTCTCATTGTGGGTCCGTGGTTAGATCGAGCGCTGTATTGCACGCAGAATTAAAATAGGATGCTTCATTGCTCGACGGCAATATCGCACCTTAGTCTCGCCCGTGAGACCCGGCCTAGCGCCCTGTGCAAAAAACGGCATCCTTCCTTAGGTTATGTATCTCCTTTAACCAAAAAAAGTGTATACCTAATGCGGATTTTTGCACTCGTCGTGTTCCTTTTTGCCCCCCTATCCGGGATGGCCAAAGAGCTCATCGTGTGGGGCACGCCCAACGATCGTGGATTAAAAGCGGCCCTGCGGCAGTTTGAAGCAGAGCATCCCGGATGGGAAGTCGTGACATCGGCTGGCTCGAGCGGCGGCATGGATCCCCAGAAGCTCATGTGCGGCATTGCCGGCGGCAGTCCTCCCGACATGCTGCAGCAGGACCGCTTCTCCGTTGGCGAATGGGCGGTACGCGATGCATTTATTTCGCTTGACGAGTACGTAGAGCAGAGCGTGCGCGAAGAAGAGCAGGCGCGCATCGTGCTGGCGGCGCTCCAGCGCGGAGACCATACGGCCGCCGCCCGTGCGCTGGCGGATCTGCGCGCGGCCCTCGAGAAACGCGGTCCGAGTAAACAGGCAGACACCGCACGGCAGCTGCAGGCAAGCATAGACAGCGACAGCGCTTCTCCCGAGCAGGCCGAAGCGCTGTTGGAACTCGTACAGGGCATTCATCCGGAGACGTTTTTCAATGCTTGCTGGCAGGAAGCCAGCTTTGGAATCGGAGACCAGCGGCGCGTATACGCCATCCCTAACAGCACCGACAACCGCGCGCTCTACTTTAATGAAGACCTCTTGGAGCGAGCTGGATTGGTCGATGCCCAGGGGCGGGCTAAGCCGCCGAAAAACTGGCAGGAGCTCAAAGAATACGCCGTGCGCCTAACGCAGTACGATGCCGACGGCAATATGACCCAGCTCGGCTTTGCCCCCAACTACGGCAACAGCTGGCTCTACATATACGGCTGGCTAAACGAAGGTCAGTTTATGAGCGCGGACGGGCGTACCTGCACGCTGGCTGAGCCGCGCATTCGGGAAGCGCTCGACTTTATGGTAGAAGTCTATGACGCACTGGGCGGCATAGAAAAAGTAGACGCCTTCCAAAGCGCCTTCCAATCGGGCGAATTCGATCCGTTCTTTATAGGCAAGGTCGCCATGAAGATCGACGGCAACTGGGGCCTTAACAATATCGCCGACTATGCCCCCAACCTGCGCTTTGGCGTCGCCCCAGCTCCCGCGCCTCAGGGTAAGCAGTCCATCACGTGGTCGGGCGGTTTTTCCTGGGCCATTCCCGCCGGCTCGCGCCATCCAGAAATGGCGTTTGAGCTGCTGCGCTTTCTCAACTCCGATCGCATTTGGGCCCTGCGCCACGAGGTGGCCGCGCGCTACGCTTCAAGCCGCGGGCGCGCCTACGTCCCTTCCATGGCGCCGCTGCCCCATATCAATCAGTACACCTATCAGACACTAGTGGAAGACAACAGCGAACTGCCGGAGCGCATCAAGGGAAGCTTCCTACTCTTTTCCGAACTCATGGGCGTCTCGCGCTTTCGCCCCGTAACCCCTGCAGGACAGCTCCTGTGGGACGAACACGCACGCGCCTATGAGAAAGCCGTCCGCCACACGTATTCGCCGCAGGAAGCGCTCGAACGCGGACAGCTCAGCGTGCAACGCGAGCTCGACCGCATGTACGGCCAGCAGGAGCGCGAACTGGTAAACTGGCAGTATGCCCTGGCCGGAACCGGCCTGCTCATTGTCGTCCTGCTCTTTGCCGCCTACTGGTTTGGCGGACGCGGACAGCTGATCAAAGAGCTAACAAGGCACGAATCGCTGGCGGCGCTGTGCTTTGTCTCTCCCTGGTTTATCGGCCTCATCCTACTGACAGCGGGCCCGATTCTCGTTTCTATCGTCTACAGCTTCTGCCGCTACGACGTGCTGCATGCGGCTGAGTTTGTCGGCTTTGAAAATTACGCGCGCCTTTTTGGCGACGATCCGCTGTTTTGGAAATCGCTGGCCAACACGGCCTATATGATGCTCGGCGTGCCGCTGGGCATGGCCGTGGGCTTGGCCATTGCCATGCTGCTCAACACCGAGGTGCGCGGCATGCGGGTCTACCGAACGCTCTTTTATCTGCCCGCCATCGTGCCCATGGTCGCCAGCGCCATCCTATGGATCTGGGTGCTCAATCCCGAAGTCGGCCTCGTCAACTCGCTTCTGCGCATGCTCGGCGTTGGCGATCCACCTAACTGGCTGCAGAGCGCTTCGTGGGGTTTCGGCTCAAAAAGCGCCATTATTCTCATGGGACTGTGGAGCGCTGGTTCGGGCATGATCATCTGGCTAGCAGGCCTCAAAGGCATTCCCCAGCACCTCTACGAAGCGGCTGAAATCGACGGTGCCGGACCGTGGGGGCGCTTTTTCAACGTCACCTTACCCATGCTATCGCCCTACATATTTTTCAACCTGATCATGGGCATCATCGGCACAATGCAGATCTTCACGCAAGCCTTTATTATGACGGAGGGTGGACCCGACGATTCCACGCTCTTTTACGCCTACTATCTCTTCAACAACGCATTTCGCTATTTCAAAATGGGCTATGCGTCCGCTTTGGCCTGGATCCTGTTTCTGTTTATCCTCGCACTGACGCTCGTGCAACTGAAACTGGCACCGCGCTGGGTACACTACGAGGCCGACTGATATGCACGCACTCTTTACCGCGATTATCCTGTGGGTGGAAGCGACGCTGGGGGCGATCTTCTTTTTCGCCACGCTGGTCGGCAGTCTTGAGGAATCGCTCTTTTCTCTGCTCTCCATTATTGCCGCGCTGGGCGTTTTAAGCCTTTTCGCTGCCTGGAAATTACCACCAGCGCTCACCTATAAAATCGGCGTGCAGACGGCTCTAGTCGAAGGCTGCGTACTCTTCGCATTTCCCTTTGTATGGCTGTTGAGCACCAGCATGAAATACGATGAAGAGATCTTTGTCTACCCACCGCGGTGGATCCCTGCGCTGCCGGCCAACGTCGAAGCCTCACCGTACGCCAGCGTCGAGTACGTCGGCATCTCAGAACGCCCCGACGGCGTATCCGACAGCCGCTGGAACGACCTACTACAGCGCGCTGAGCCCTCTCTGTACGGAGCAGCCGAACCTTTTCTGGACGACACGGAAAATCAGACCTGGCTGCGCGGACCGCTGAGCCGCGCCCTCTTTGTCGCCGGCGCGCGCGCTCTACCGCTCGACCTGTGGCAGAGAGACGGCGATGCGCTCATAGAAGCCCTCGTCAAACGCGTTGACAGAGGCGCCGTGCGCGACGCCATGACGCTGGTCTACAGAGGCGTGGCCCTACGTGCACTGACGCTGCGCGACGTATCGCAAAACAGCTATGCTCTAGAAAATGCCTTAGACCAGTGGATCGTAGAGCGCGGGGCAGGCACGCTAAGCGAGGCAGACGAGAGCGGTGCGCGCGCGTGGTCGTATTCCTTTTCCGAGGGAGAAATCATTGCCCTTCAGGGAGACTTCGACCTACCGAGCGAAAGTGACGCCCTGCTGGGATTCACGCTCCCAATGCGTCAAGACCGGTCATGGCACGCATGGCGCATCGTGCTGGAAATCGAAGGCGCGCGCTACGAAAGCCGCGACGCGCTGTACTGGGGCAAAAACCGCTGGCAAGAGATCGGCTTCAAGCTAGCAACGCTCAACGAACGGGACGAGCGCGAGCTAGGCGTATGGCCTCTATATCGATCTGACAACCAAAGTGACGTCGCCGATTTGCAGGGACAAATGCGCGTGCGCATCGAGGTTGAACGCGGTTCGCGCTGGGCAACCATCTGGCGCAAATACACCGACAATTACTACAACGCCTATATTGCGACAGAGCATCGCTGGGCTTACGTATACAACAGCGTTCTGCTCACGTTTCTCTCTATTCTGGGACAGGTGCTGAGCTGTTCGCTAGCGGCTTATGCCTTCGCGCGACTGCGCTGGCCTGGACGCGAGCTTATTTTCGGCGTGCTCTTGGCCACGATGATGTTACCGGGACAGGTTACGATGATTCCGGTCTTTATGATTTTCCGCGCGCTGGGCTGGTATAACACGCTCGAGGCCCTGTGGGTTCCGTCATTTTTTGGCTCCGCGTTTTTCATCTTCATGCTGCGTCAGTTTATGCGCGCCATACCCGGAGACCTGGAAGACGCGGCAAAGATTGACGGCTGCGGTTTTTTCGGCATCTACTGGCGCATCATTCTGCCGCTAACGCGTCCCGCACTGGCGGCCGTGTGCATCTTCACGTTTATGAACACCTGGAATGACTTTATGGGTCCGCTGATCTATATCAACGATCAGCGCCTCTACCCGCTGGCGCTGGGCCTATTTGACTTTCGCTCTGAGCACAGCAGCGAATTCGGCATGCTAATGGCCGCATCTACGCTTATGACGCTACCGGTGATCGCCCTCTTCTTTGCCGCTCAGCGCTACTTCATACAGGGCGTGACGCTGACCGGCATGAAGGGCTAACGCTGAGCGTTCAAATAACATAACCGCAGACGCAACGACACGTAGACCGGAGTCACGTATATGCCGATTACCGATGCCCTACCCGACATGCAGCGCGAAATCGCGTTTTTTCCCTGCACCAACAGCCGTCCCAAAAAACTCACCGTGGAGCAAATTCAACAGTATAACAAAAGGGGCTATATCAACCCCTTGGACGTCTTTACACCAGAGGAAGCCGCAGCCAACCGTTCGTATTTTGATGCGCTGATGCAACGCGCCAAAGAAGCCGGTCACAACAGCTACTCCATCAACGGCTGGCACCGACACTGCCGAGGCATATACGACCTGCTGCACGACAAGCGCATTCTCGACTACGCGGAAGATCTGCTGGGCCCCAATTTGGTGAGCATCATGACGCACTATTTCAGCAAAGAACCAGGAGATGAGAGACAGGTGAGCTGGCATCAAGACGCCTCATACTGGCCGCTGACGCCGAGCAAGGTCGTCACCGTATGGCTAGCCATTGATGACGTGGACGTAGAAAACGGCCCCATGACGGTGATACCGGGATCGCATCTGCACGGTCAGATACCCTTTGAGAAGAGCACTGAAGAGGAAAATAACGTGCTCGGCCAGAGCGTGCACGACCCGCTCGACTGGGGCGGAGAGCCCGTGCCTTTTACCATGCGCGCCGGTCAAATATCCATGCATACCGATCTGCTTCTACACGGCTCAGAGCCCAACCGCTCCACGAGGCGACGCTGCGGCCTGACGCTACGCTATATGCCACCCGACGTGCACACGCGCGAAGCGGAACACGCACACGGCTATCTATGTAGAGGAGAAGATGAAAGTGGATATTGGATCAGCTGGCCCGTGCCTGAGGGCGACTCAATCCCCTAATAGACTACGTTAACAGTGCCCTGGCGATAGAACGTACCCGCATCGGCTTCGACCTCAACCTGATAGATATAGATGCCCTGGGGCACTGCGTGACCATCACGGTCGATACCATTCCAAATGCGGGCAAAGCGACCGCTCTGATCGGCGCCGGCAAAGCCGCGCTGCACGCGCTTTCCAGACAGATCAAAAATCTCAAACAGCACCGGCGTCGGCTGGTTGAGTCGCAGGAGATTGTAGGAAACGAGAAGATAGTCGTTAATCCCGTCGTCGTTGGGCGTAAAAACGCGCGTAGACAAGCGAATATCGTCGATCAGCGGATCATTCTGAGACGACAGGCGCACGGCCAAGGTCGCTCCCGGCGAGCGCGGATCCACGTCGCCTGGCTGGGCGAACTGATATATCACTTCGCTCTCGGTCGGCGTGGCGCGTTCGTCAAGTGCCTGAACGCGGAAGGCGGTTCCATCGGCAAAGACGCGCGCGCGAAAAAAGACCTCCACAAAACTCGCCTTAGGATCCACGCGATCCCAAAGGTCAACGGAAAATCCCTCACCGGCGTTGATCCTCGAAGTAAAAAACGCCTCGCGATCTTTAACTAAAACGCGATCGATGGCGACGATTTCCGCCGCCGTCTGCACCTCTAGCTGACGAAAGCCCGACGTCGGCACGTTTGAATCTTCTAACTGCTGAACCTGCAGTGCCAGCACGAAATCCGTCTCACTACCGGCATCGACTGTCGTCGGGCTAATCTCCGCTTCCATAACCTGCGCCAGCGGCCAGTTCGTATACTCAAAGTGCATATTTTCTATTTTAAAGCCCGGCTCGTTCCACTGCAGGCGAAACTGTATATAGTCCTTGGGAGAAGGAGAAATGATGATTCCATCAGTCACTGACTCCCAAGCGCTCCATTCGGGGTTGGGCAAAATAGGTCCCCGCTCGGCCTCTCCGCGCTCGACGTCGGTTAGATTCACGATATTCTCCCAGCCGCTCTTGCCCACTTCGCGCAGCGTTTGCGACTTAGTCAACCGCAGAAAATACTGTATGGGCTTGGGGTTAGGTCCGGTACGGGTCTGCACCGTAACGGGCAGTTCGTCGGGATGGCGACCGTTGATGCGCAGACGCCCCCATACCGGAAATCCACCCGGAACCGTTAGAGGACGCGAGATAAATTCGACCGGGGCCACGCTGCCGTTAGCAATGATCTCCACTTCGGCAATTTCCCAAGGTCGTTCGTTCAGCGTCTCGATTCGAACGTGCCGCATCTCCTTATCGTCGCGCGGCTGATTGGGCAGCGGCCATATGACGACACTCTGCGTATTGGGCGAATTGACGTTGGCATTAATGAGGAATGGATTGCCGAAGGGCGTGGCTACAATCGCGTCGGGAAACGGAAGCAACTCCGGATCCTTGCTGTCGGATCCCAGCGCAAATGCCTGCACGTAAAGATCGCGATGATCGGAATCTAATCGCGGATAGAAGCGGATCTGCTGCACGCCGAAGTGACCGCCCAGATCAATGTAAAGCGACGACTGACGCGCAATGCCGATCTCGTCGGGATTGAACGCCGTATTTTCGTCCCCATCAACCGCCTTGGCCATAGCTGGACTCGCGGCGAAATCGAGCGTCGGCGTGCCAAAGGAAGTCGTGCCCTCAATCGTCGAAAACACCCGCCCTCCTCGCGCCAGCGCTCCGGGTGCCAAGTTAGCGCCTGCCTGCACGTTCCACGTCCAAATGGAATCGCGGTCGACCCCCATTTTAGTCGACTCTTCGATGACGGCAGTCCACGGCAAACCACCTGGACCAATAATCATCTCTTCTATCGACCAGCTACCAGTTGCGCAAAGCGCTACGAGCAAGAGCGCCTTCATGGACCAATTACGTATGCGCCGCGATCACGCAGGATGGGAATGACGTTGTTTTGCGTGTCCTCAGAGAGCGTATTACCGCGCACCCAAACGCTTTTAAGACCAGCCAGATCCAGTAGCGGAGACAGATCTGTTACCTCGTTATTTGTCAGGTTAAGCGTGGTTAGCTGATCGAGATCGCGCAGCGGAGACAGGTCAACTACGCTGTTTTCGGCCAAGTTTAGAAATTTCAAGCGCCTCAGGTTGGCCAGACTTTCCAGGTCGGAGATACCCGCGTTCGGTAGGTTGAGTTCCTCAAGGAATAACATGCCACCGAGTGGCACCAAGCTTTCCAACGGCGTGTCGCGCACCGTGAGCACTTTCAATTTTCTGAGAGATGACAGCGGCGTTATATCGCTGAATCCCTGCACATCACCGGACGACGAAAAGCGAATAAAGAGCGTCTCGAGGTTGACCAAACGATCAATACCGCTGAGCGACTGAATAGATCCCGTCGTGTTGAGAAAGAACAAGGTCTCTAACAAGTCGTTGGTAATGGGACCTTTTAGCCCACTCAAATGCGCGCGGATGTCCTCTTCGATTGCAGCGTCAAAAGGACTCTCAAAAGGCATGTAATAGTGCACCTGCACACCGCGTCGTTCAAGCGACTCTATCGCATCGATATCCGCTAATGGGTTGCCAGAAAGCTCTAGGCCTGTCAGCAGGCGCAGGGCCGAAAGCGGCTCGATATCGCGGATCTGATTGTTGTCGAGATTAATCAGCCGCAGGCGCCGCAGACTGGCCAGCGGGCCGATGTCGACGATGGCATTGTTCTGCAGGTTTAAGTGGGTCAGCTGCCGCAGAGGACGCAGCGCCTCAATATCGACGATCTCGTTATCGGACAGGCTCAGCGCGTTGAGCCCCTGCAGCTGGGAAAGTGGTCCGATATCGCGGATATCGTTGTCTGACAGATCTAACTGCTGCACGCCAGAGAGCACAGACAGCGGCGTCACATCACTGATCCGATTCGCTCCCAGGTCCATCCTGCGCAGCCCCGTCAACCGTTCGATTCCAGCGAGGTCAACGATATTCCGCTGGGCGACTGAAAGCGTTTCAATCGCACCTAGCTGATCGGCAGACAGCGGACCGCGCGGCTGTTCCAGCACCTCACGAACGGCGCTCTCTAGAGCCAGGTCGACAAATTCAGTGTGGTCTGTTACGCTGGCCGAATCGACGGCCACGGGCGGCGTGGGCGCTTCCTGACAGGCCAACAAAGCTAGAGTCAACAAAATGTATCGATAAGAGATTCTCATATCCTCGCACATGGTTATGAAACAAAAAACTCCTAACAACAGCCCGTAAAACGGACCTAATAAACAACGTTTACCACGCCGTGCAGGGTCGTTTTCTTTGCATCGGCATCCACTTCTAACCCGTAGAGATACGTGCCAGGCGTAACGAGTCGTCCCGATGAATTTAAACCGTCCCAAACTCGCAGATACGAACCGCTGGGATCGTCCGAGGCATAGCCCCGCCGCACGAGGCGCCCGGCCAAGTCGTATATACAAAAAGAGACAGAAGCCGACTGTGTTAGCCTGAGCAAGCTGTAGGTCACGACGAAATACTCACCGCGACCGTCGCCGTTGGGCGTAAAGACCGTGCTGCGCAGGCGCACATCGTCGAGCAATTCAATCCGCTCTGTCGCCAGCCGCACGCGTAGAGTCCCGCCCGGCGTGCGCGGATCGACGTCGGCGGCAACGGCCGTTTGATACGCGTCTTCGTCTCCTGCTCCGGTTGGTCGTCGGTCGCGCGCCCGAACCCTGAAGTTCGTGCCATCAACAAACACGCGTGCGCGAAAAAAGATCTGAATAAATGAGCCCTGTGGGTCGATCCGCTCGGCAAAGCGCAGCGATACCCCTCCGTTTAGCAACGGCTCCATGCTGTAAAACGCAGGGCGATCCTGTACAAATACGCTATCGATGGCAATGATTTCGGCCTGCGTCTGTATTTCCACGTGACGGAAACCCGAGTTAACCCCGCCCGAATCAACCAAGCGGCGTGCGCGCAGATCGATGGTAAAAGGCGTCTCAAGGCCCGGCTCGACGGCTTTCGGGTTAATCTCAGCCGCCAACTCTTGTGCGAGGGGGCGACTGGTGTATTCGATAGCCACCTGGTCTATGCGCGTGCCCGGCTGTAGCAGCTGTATGCGAAACTGAATCACCGGTTGCGGCGGAGAAGAAATCTGGCCGTCGTTGAGCGATTCCCAACGGCTCCACAGCGGATTATCCCGCGGCGGCGCCTGAATACCAGGAATAGCCGTGGTCCAATCGCTCTTGCTGACCAGCACTAGATCAGCGCCTCGTTCGAGAAAATACTGTACCGGAGCTAAGTCGGGGCCGCTCCGCGTCTGAACGATTATAGGCAGCGTCTCGGGCGACTGCCCGTTGACCAATAGGCGTCCCCACACCGGACGCGCATTGCGCACTTCCAGCGGCACGGACAAATACGCTCCAGGTGGCGCAGACCCGTCGGCCATGATTTCAAACTCTGCCACTTCCCAGTCCCGCTCGCTCAGCGTGCGCAGCCGCACGTGTCGCATCGGACGCGGATCGTGCGGCTGGTTAGGATGAGGCCACAAGACGATACTCTGGCTGTTGGGCGCATTGATGTGCGCATTGATAAGCGTCGGACTCCCGCAACACACATCGAATATATCAGTCTCTATTTCCGTTGGATCCAACCCATCCGAGCCCAACTGAAAAGCCTGTACGTAGCGATCTCGATGTTCCGCATCGAGCCGCGGAAAAAATCGGATCTGCTCGATGCCATAGTGTGCTCCCAGGTCGATGTACACGTCTATTTGGCGCTGCAGGCCGTCTGCAGCAGGGTCGAAGGCCGTGCCCGCATCCCCATCGATCATAAGTGCTATACTCGGCCTAGATAGCAGGGTCGGATAGGCAACCCCCTGTGCATCAAATTTTTCGGCGACCGCAAAGATACGACCGCCGCGTTCCAATACCCTGGGGGCTATATTCTCTCCGCGTTCGGCTTTCCAAATCCACAGTGAATCGGCCGATACCGAGATGCGATGCGATGATTCTCTCACCTGCTCAAAAGATCGGCCGCCACTTCCCACTACAAGTGATTCTACTGCCTGCGCGACCATCGGCAACGCCAAGAAGAAAGGGAAGAACAGCGCGCTCATCGCACCCCGATAATGTTGACGCCGCGCGCGCGCAGTGCGGGAATATACTCTTCGAGCGAATCCCGACTGAGCGGATTATTGCCCAGCGATACGACTTTGAGCTGGTCCAGCTCCAAGAGCGGAGAAATATCGACGATATCGTTGGCTGCCATACGCACATCTTCGAGCGAAACCATGCGCGCCAGAGGCGTAATATCGACAATCGAATTGGACGCAATATTGAGTTTCGTTACACCTCGCAGCGTCGTCAGCATGGCAATATCTCGAATTTGATTGCTGGCCAAGTCGATCTTTTGCAAGCGGAGAAGCCTCCTGAGCTCGTGAATCTCGCGTATCTGGTTTCCAGTCAGGATCAGCTCGCGCAGCTCGAGCTGTCGTCCTAGCCCATTGAGCGTCGTGAGCCGACCAATGCTCACGCGCAGCGACGTCAGCAGGCTCAGATCGCGTATCGGACGCAAATCGGCGATCGGCGCACCGATAATGTTAATTGTGCGCAAGCGCTCCAACTGGGCCAGCGGCGTCAGATCGTTGAGCAGCGCGCGGTTGCCGCGAACCAACAGCACTTCGAGGTTCTTGAGATGTTCGACCCCGCCCAATGTCTCAATAGCACCCGATATGACGAGCTCCCGAATACGGAGAAAATCCACTTCATCGAGCGGCCCCACAGGCCGGTCCAACGCCTTGCGAATGCTCGCTTCAACGCGCTCGCTGCTAATGGCCATGGCCTCGGCATAAAAAGTGACCTCTACCCCACGCTGTCGCAGCGCACTCAGCGTTGAACGGGCCAGCGGATTACCCGAAAGCTCGACTCGGCGCAGTTGTGGCAGAGCCGTCAGAGGCGCAACGTCGCGCACGAGGTTGTTGTCCAAATTGAGCTGGCGAAGGCGGCGCAGCCCGCGCAGCGGACTCAGATCCGATACACCATTGTCGCCCAAATCTAGAATCTCCAGTCCGGTGATCTTAGCCAGCGGCGTTATGTCGGTTATGGCATTATCTGATAGAACAAGCACGCGCAACGACCGTAACGCAGCCAGGTACGCCACTCGAATTAAACCGTTACCCGCCACATCGAGCGTATCCAAGAGCGCGAGAGGCGCCAGCGCGGCCAGCGCTTTATCGCCCAAGCTGTTGTCGGCTAAGTGCAGACGACGCAGATTTGGTAATTGTTCAATACCCGCTAACTCCACGACGCCCCGCCGGGATAGGTCTAGGCGCGTAACCGACGCCAGTACCTCAAACGATAGCGCACCGCGCTCCTGCCCCGCATTTTGACGAACCGCGCGTTCTAGAGCAGCATCGGCAAACAGCGTGTGGTCAAAGAGTACTTCCTCCTCTGGCCCCGGCTGCAGCGGCACGTCGCGCGTCGTGCATCCGGCGAAGAAGAAGATGCATAGGAGTAACGTTATCTTCATGCGCCCACCTGCGCTAGCGCTCGACTCCGGCATACACTGTGATAAAACCGCGCGTATTCGTGCGCGGCCCTTCCACCTCAAAATTTTGCCGACTCACGGAAAACCCGAGCACAGTCGTCAAGCGATAGCCCTGATAGTCTGACACGTCCGTCATCTGAGCCAGCGCCGTCAGTTCGGTATAGCTGTCGTCGGCTCTGGGCGGTGTTGGATCCTGCATCTGCACAAATTTGTGGAACTCAAACCCTGTTTCGACATACGTGGTGTACATCACGGGAAGTCGGCCAATAAGCATGCCGATCTGGCTCAGTTCGCGCCGCGCAGCTTCGGTAGCATTAAACGAAGAGTAGCGCAAGAATTCGCTTTTCCAAGCGGGAATCAGAGTAAATCGCCCCACGCTAATCCGGTACTCAGCCTTGTTGATCAAGCCCAGAAAAGACGTCTGCTCGCTCATGTCGCGCAAATCGAGCTTTTTCGCACCATCGAGCTGATGATACAGCTGCCAGCGCAGCATATTTTTCACCTTCAGACCGGACGTCGGCTCTAGATCAATACCGAGCCACGAGGTGTTGAGCAGCGTGTTGCGTGCCGGCAGTGGATCGCGCACAGGCCGCAGTTCGCCACGTGAATTAGGTGGCTGCACCCACTGAATGAGATCGTCGCGGATCGTATCCTTCACCTTACGTGCATCTTGAAAGACGCGTAGGCGTCCCCAGGAAAAGGTGTGATCGCCGTTGAGCATAAAATACATTGCTAAATTGCGCCGTTTGTCAGAGATCTGAGCAACCCGCTGCTGGCCGAAGGTCATGCGCCAGTTAGGATGCAAATAGCGTCCTAAGTATAGATTGTACCCCTCCTGGTCGCGACGATAGGGTAAATCGGCCAATTCGTCATTTTCAAAGCGATCAATAGTTCCATTGTGGTTCATATCGACGCCGTACAAGAACTCCGGCCGGTCGGTGTAAAAGCGCAGAAAGGGCTCCTCGTAATCAGGGATTCGATTGGGACTATCGTTATTATCGTTCTGGTTAAAATCAGAGATAAAGTCGTTGTTTTCGTCCCAGCCAGGAAAAATACTGATATCACCGCTAGTGAAACCGCGACGGCGCCAGTCGGGATCGCGGTCTTGGTCGTCGTTGTCGTCGACATACTCATACAGCTTCAAGTTGTCTCGGTAATCAACAATGCCCGTTTCCTGCACGGTGCGAAACGACGTAGCGTATTCCGGATCGGTCTGAAATAGTTCCCCATAAGCAAAATAGGGGTGAGCCACGCGCGATACGTTGGCCATCCACGCCATAGACTTCTGACCGTTGGCGTGATGTTTTTCCAAACTGGGGTTGGGAAACTTGCTCCAACGGTTGTTGACGTTGAGCTCAAAATACCCGTCAAAGCCTTCTAAATCCGTAAGCTCTACCGTAAAACCGGCAATTTGGTTGGCCGTCGGCAGCCCGTAGTCGAAAACCAGCACGCGTTGATTAGAAGAATCTCGAACGTTGCCACGTGCGTTGGCCACGGGCACAAAAACTTGGCGCAAAAAGATGTCAGTCTGCAGATCAGAACTCACTTCAATTGCGTAGTCGTTGGCCACGACCAACTCCAACTGAACCCGCGCAACTTCAGCAGGATCGGGCCCCGAATAGGTGCGATCCAATAGATCGTAGCGCAGCAGGATTTCTTCGCTGCCGTCAGCTGCCAAGAAGCCCTTGCGCTGAAAGCCCCCTTCTATCACGGCACGATAGCCGATCTCCGAACCGCGCGTCTGGTTGCCCTCGATATCCCACAAGAGGATATCGGCATCAAAGAGCGCTCCACCACCTACCCCATCTTCGGGCGAATCGTCCTTAATCTTAATTTCTATAAAGCTGATGTTTTCTAGGTTCTGCGAGCCGGTTAAGCTACCCTTAAAAAAGTTGCCCGACAGCGCGTCGTTTTGCGTCTGCGAGTGGTGTGAGTTTATAAAGGTGCCGCCCACTTTGACAAAGTCGCCTACCTGTACCTCGACTCGCCCCCCGACCAAGTTGGTGTTGTCCGTGCGCGCGGCCGCCGTAAGCTGACCCGGACTGGTCTGCGCTCCGTCTGGTTCGCTGATGCGCGAAAGCAGCATCGTCCCCATGTACTTATCAGAGGCAAAGTCGAGCTGAATTCCGTTGAAACGTGGTTTGGAAAACGTCATCGGCGTCAGCGTTGTGCGAATCTGGTTGCCGATCGTAATTGCGTAATGATACTGGCCTTTGTGATCAGAGGCGATCACCACATTATTGAACCAAGATCGAAAGCGCCCATCTTTAAAAAGCGTCGATCCAAAGGGCTGCGGATTTTCCTGGCGCCAGTCAAATATGAGCCAACCGCGATTGAGGAAATTGCCGAATAAATCATAAAAGTAAGATCCCTCAATAGAGGTCGATACGTAGCGTTGATAGGTTTCACGAGCGTAATTGGAATATTCCCACTGCTTCCACCCGTATTCCGAGTAGAGTTCCTGAGGTATAAACCACTTGCGCACCGTGGGATCAAGCGCATCAAAAAGCACGCCGGGACCCGTTGGATCAAAGGAAACCTTGCCTCCTCGCTTGACAGTTCCCAGCCGCGAACCGTAAGTCTGCGCATCAGCCAATACCACTGGGAGCAGCATAGAGACGATTACGCACAGGTGGATAGTGGATTGCACAGCGCACCGCACGCCGTCGATTCCCCTGCGACCTCGTCTTGAAACGTCATTTATTGCCATACACACCCCTTGCACCATGTCTCCACCCTATTAGAGCAAAAAGAGACCAGAGTAACGAATTCTTCAACAAAAAACGCAGCGACAGATTGACGCGTTAATAGGCGATCGCAATGCTACCCGAATGAACCTCTTCGAACGCATCCGACTGGACGCGTAGCACCCAAACATACGTGCCAGGCAGCAGCAGCAAACCGTTTTTTGAGCGACCGAACCAAACAAATTCCACGGGACCGATACCCAGGTCTGCCGCAAACGCCGTGTGCACGCGATGACCAGCTATATCGTAAATCTCAAAAGACACCGGTGCGGGTTCGGTTATCTGAAGGACGTTAAAAAAGACGTCCAGCCGGTCGTTTATTCCATCGCCATTCGGCGTTAAAAAACGAGAATTCGTGCGGATCTCCCCTATCAGCTTGCCAATCTGCGGCTTGGGAATAGAGACGGCTAAGTCCGAAAGCGCATCGTCATCTCCCGGCCCAAAATCGACGGCGTTGCCGCCCACTACGGCCTGAGGAACGCCCGCTGCGGCCCGGTTAAAGGCCCGGCTACTAAACGTCGTTCCAAAACGAAATATAGGGAGATCAAACGTCAGTTCGAGCAGCGCCTGATCCTCCGTTATAAGCGGGAAGGAAAGGCCAAAACCATCTTCGTTGATAAATTCAATCGAGAAATCAATCTGCTCGCCGTTCAGCTTAACCTCGCGAACGTCGGTAGTCGCAACATTGGTGTCGACTTCAAGTCGATCAAAGCCGTAAATCGGCAACAGGTTGCCCTCTGCGTCTACAATGCGCTCGAGGCGTACGGCATAGCGAAAGGTCGCCGGCTCTTCGGCCTGCGTCAGGCGTGGAAACACCTCGCCTACAAGCCTATCAGCCAGCGGCGGGCTGAGATAGTCAAATTCAAACTGATCGAGCGAGCGCGTGCGAAACAGCTCTCCCTCAAACTCAAACTGGAACTGCGCGTAGCGGCGCGGTGAAGGCGCGGTGATTAAATCGCCGTTGGCAACCGGTCGCCACGTGCTCCAATGGACGTCGTCTTCGCTTATGGGACCCCGGTCGAACGGATCCAGCGCGAAGTAGGCATCGGGTCCGATGTCAACCAAATCGCGCGTGGGGTTCCCCCCGGCGTCCGTGCCGCGTTCGACTTGGTTGTAGCGTAGGGGCGTTGGGTCGGTACCAGTGCGCACGCGCACACTCAGCGAGGAAAATTCGGCTTCTCCGAGCGCTTCTTCCACCCAGCGCACCAGACCTATCGTCGCCCGCTGTCCCAGATCAATGATGTCTGTTAGATACGTAGCGCGCTGCAAATAACCCGTTCCGTAAACCTCTATTTCGTCAATCTCAAAGGGCACGTTGGCTAGCGACTTGAGGCGCAAAATCCGCACATACTGGGGCGGCACGGCGATGTCGACAATCGGCTCTTCGTTCTCCACGTTGCGCTCGACAAGAATATCGGGAGACGCAAGGCTCGTCCGTTCGGGGTTAATCCACAGCTCAAACGCCCGCAAGAAATCGTTTTGGAACGGATGTGTAGCCGTTGGCACCACCGTATTGCGCGGATAGAAGCGCACGCGCTGCACGCCTATAGCTGTGCCAAAATCGAGAATAACGCGCACGTTGCGCGCGTTCACTTCTGGTTCGAAGGCCGTCGGTTTGCGCGTGAATGCCACTGTTGGACTGCCGTTGACGGTGCCGCGCAGTTCCGCTTCAAAACCGCGTCCCACGTCTGGTGAAGTAATGGACGCACCGCGTTCCAAAACGCGCGAAGCGACGTTTTCTCGCTCTTCAAAAAAGAGCGGACTGATCCAACCAGATCGACGGTCAAATTCAATCGAGTTGTCCGGCGAATTTGTCGTATCGATCGAGACCCCGTTGCGCACTTTAGGATCAATACCCCTTCCACCAGATCGCCAGGGCGTAGACGGCGAGCCCAGTATAAAGGTCCGCGCGCGCTGGGCCTCTAACCCCTCTACGACCAGCAAACACAGGAGCAAAAACCACGCGCTCCGCCTACAGACCTTTATTTTCAATTGCCCCATTAGTCGCCCAACCCCGCGTTCACAGAGAGAAAGAGCATGCTTGCTCGTTTGGTCGGACGCTCGGCAAAGTGCTGGCGCTCAACCTGCACGCCGAGGCGAGTAACGAGCTGATAGCCCTGATAGGCAACGCGATTCGTTAGCTGAGTGAGCAGCGTCCACGAACTAAAGTCTTCAGCTATTTCCTCACGCGCACCGTCGAGCATCCAAAACCAAGACCGCTCTAGACCAATCTGCAGCTGGCTGTCAAAGAGCTGACGGCCATAGCGCGGGAAGTATGAAACGCCGACCGATTCGGCAAAAAGCGGCTGAGTCCACAGCAGAAACAGCGTCTCTTCGATGCTTTCGGCTTTATCCGAACGCGTAGTAAAGGGTCGATCGCTGCGATATTCGCTTTTCCAACGCGGCTCAAAGACAGCCAGACCGACGGGCACACTCCACTCGGCTCTGCTGATAGCTCCCATAAAGCCGCTGCGCTGCCGGGCGGGAAAGCCAAATAGGTCGGTGGTCTCGTCGATCCGCTGGTGCACGTCTTCCCACTTAAAGCGATGAGACAGGCGGATATCGGGCCCGAATCGGTGATTCAGATCCACATACAGCACGCCTTTCCAGGTGTCTTTAAAAGGCAGCTGGTCCAGCGTTTCGCGCATGCGGCCCGGCGAGCCCAGCGGCTGAAACCACAGCCATAGGTCGTCGGCGATATTGTCTTGTACCGATGCCCCGTGTATAAAGACGCGCAGAGCGCTGCTACCCTTGAAGCGGTAGCGCCATCCTAGCAGCCCGTACCACGACTCAGTGCGCCCATCCCCGGAGATTAAACGCATGTCCTGCCGCCCGAGCGTCAGGAAAAAACTAGGGCCTATATTCGCCTTCACGTGAGCATTGTATCCGCGGTGATCGCTCTTGTATGGATAGTCGGGCAGGTCGTCGTTTTCAAATCGATCAATCATCCCATTGTGGTTCATATCAATCCCAAAGAGATATTCGGGACGGTCGGAGCGAAAGCGCAAAAAGGGCTCTTCGTAATCGGGAAACGCGTTTCCATTCTGATTATGATCGTTGATAAAATCGCCGTTCTCATCAAATCCCGGCCAGACAATATCGTTCCAACTTCGCGAGCGCACGATATTGCCCGTGCGGCGCTCTAAATCGGGACGCTGCCACTCGGGCAACGCGTTAAAATCGTCGTCGTCGTCAACAAATTCCACAATTTGCGGAATGGGGTCTTTGTAGCGTATGCGCCCCTCTTTATCGACCAACCAATGACGGGTTACGTACTCGTCCTCGATGTGAAACCCTTCGAAAAACGCCGCCCATGGATAGGCCTCCCAGTCAGCCTGCACATAAGATGCCGTGCCGTCTAAATAGAAGCGCTGGTGCGTTTTTTCAACGGAGTTGGGATAGGAGAAAAAGCGGCGATTGATGACGGCCTCGCCGCGAATAGAAAGACCGTGCCAGCCGTTGACTTCCCAGTTAGTGCCTAATAATTCGTTGGCCGTTGGCAGCCCGTAGTCGACTCGAATGAATCCCGTATTGCTGTTGTCCTGCACGTTGCCGCGCGCACGCCGCACCGGTAGAAAAATTATTTCCGGGTTAAACCGTTCGCCGTCCGTTTGCAGATTAGATGCCATCTCAATACGATAATCGTTGGCTAAAGACAGCTCGAACGTAGCGCGCGTTATATCGGCAGAGGTGATATCCTCATAGCGAAAGCGCGACAAATCGTACTCAAGCACGATACTTTCCGCATCGCGCGCTACGAGGCGCCCTCCCTCGTTTCCTCCTCCCTTAATCTTAGGCAATAGATCGACTTCGCGTCCTCGATATACGTTACCTTCCCGATCTTCGATAACGATTTCATAGTCGGCGAGCACGGCCGCCGCATCTCCCTGCCCTGGCGAATCGTCGCGCACCCGCACCCACAGCTTGTCGAGCGTGCGATTTTGCTGGGTCGAAAGCGTACCGCGCAGCGGATTGCCCTCATTAAACTCGAGTTCGGTCTGGGTGTTGTGTGCATTGACATAGCTGAAGCCGAGCACGCTGTGGTCTCCCAGCTGAACTTCTGCGTGCCCAGCCAGCATCTGCGTCACGTCCGTGCGCTCTTCCCCGTCGGGGGCCGAAGGTCGAGATGCCAGCAGCGTGGTCCTCAGAACATCATTGGCGTAGTCCATTCGCACGCCGTTAAAACGCGGCTTATAAAGGGTTAGCGGGGTAAAAAACGTGTAGATCTGGTCGCCGATCATCAACCGGTAGTTACCTCCTTCGCGACGATCACCAGCTACTACAAGACGGCCAAAGAAACGCTGGTAGGCGTTCCCTCCGGTATCCTTGTCGATCCGGCTACCGCGCGGCAGAGGCTGCTCTTGGCTCCAGTTATACACCATCCATCCCCGCCCCAAATGCGTGCCGAAAGTGTCGTAGAAATCACCGCCTTCGAGCAGATTATTAACATAGCGCTCGTAGTGCTGAACGGCGTAGCGCGTATCCGACTCATACCACGGGTGCATATAGGTCTCAGGCAGGTGGCGCAGACCGTACCACCGATGCACTGCAGGACGGACGTAATCCATTTCAAATCGATTACCGTACGGATTTACGGTGGCAAGGCCCCAGTGACGCGGATCTTCGAGTCGACCTTGCGCTGCAGCACAAATCGGCAGTAGGAGAAGGAGAAGCGTGCGCACCATACTTAGTACGCCACGCGGAGCAATCGCGCAGTGGACGTGCCTGCAGCATTGCTATCCGTCGTTAAATTAATGCGCAGCACATACAGCCCCGGAGGCACGGTACGTGCGTCGTCGTCGCGCCCGTCCCAGAAAAAAACGTGTTCGCCGCTGGGAAACGAGCGCCGCACGCTCAGGTCGCGCACGCGTCGCCCAGACAGATCAAATACTTCCACGCCCAGGGTCTTTTCTCGCTCTAGGTGATAAATGCTAATACGCATTTCAACGCGGTCGTTAATCCCGTCGCCGTTGGGCGTAATCACATTAGGCTCGACCTGCACGTCTTCGAGGAGCGAGTTTTCCGTGAGGCGCGATACGACAGACAGACTTTGTGTGGCAACGACCTGCGTAGCGTCACCGCCGACCACTTCCTGTAGCAGCTCGGGCTGCTCTGAGCTCTGTAGCTGCACGCTAAAGACCGTGCTCTGCAAAAATACGCGCGTGCTAAAACGAAAAGCGTACACCTGATTTCCACCCGTAACTGCAGCTGGAAAACGCACGGAAACGGCGCCCTCTTCTCCGCGCGACACTTCGAGCTGACCGCCAGGCCACAGGAGCGAGCCCACGCCAAAGCGCAGTGCGTCATCGTTTCCCATCTGCACCTGACTCAGCTCCAACGGCTCAGAGGACGTAGAGCGCAGCGTAATCTGATCAAAGCCGGGGTTGTCCGGACCAAACACGGGACGCACGTAGAGCGTGAACTCCTGCTCTATGCCAGGTTGAACACCGCCCGTGGGATAGATCTCACCAAAGGCCGTATCGACTAGCGGCGGCACAAAGTGCAGTCGCAGCGAGCGCAGCCATGCGCGCTGCAGCGGTTCGCGCGAGAGCAGTCGCACCTGCACTTTGACCAGCGGACGAGGCGCCGGCGACTTAAAAGACATGCCCGACTCGGTGTACGGCTGACTCCAGTTGCTCCAGTCTGGACCGGTAATCTCCTCAAACACTGGCGGCGGACGCGGCGTCTGCTCCGTGTCTGGGAGACGTCGCCACAGATCCTCAGAAATTTCGCGTCCGTTCATAGTAAAGTAGTGGGGCTCCAGTGTAACCTTTTCGCCCGTTCGCGTGCGCACCTCTATGCGCGTGTTTGGAGGCGCTTCCCCTTCCCATGTCACATGACTAAAGAGTCTAGGACGATCCAGTTGAATAAAGGGCGACTCCATGGTAATTTCCGAGACGTAGCCCTCACCGTACGCTTGAATCTCGCTAATGCGACCCTTTTCAAAATAAGATCCGCTAAACTCGAGCTGACGAAACTCGATATAGCGCACCTCTTGTCGCGGAAAGGTTTCCTCGACGTGTAATAGGCGCTCGAGGTTACGACGCTCGTCGAAGGTGGTCCAAACAAAGTTTCCATTGGCATCAACGGAGCCGTCAGAGATGCGCATTTGGTATGCAAAGGGGGGGCGATCGGGACTGAGTAACTTGATGCGATCCAACCAGTACTTTGCGCCTAGGTCGATTTCCACTTGGTTCTCATCCTGCACCGCATCGTAAAACAGCATGTCTTTATTAGTGGCAAAAAGACCGTCGGTAAACGTACGAAACAGCAGGAAGTCGTAGCGGCCAATCGACAGCGCCTCGCGCTCGCGCTCGGCTTGGGTGATGGCTATGATATTCTCGCCCAGAGCAAAAACCTTGACCTCGCTCAGGCGCGGCCGCTCGCGGCGGTAGTAGCGAATAGGACCGCGTTCCTCTTCAATCAAGTCGGCATACGTATTCTGACTGACGGCAATTAGGCGACCGCTTGATGTTTGGAGAAAGTAGTCGACGTCGCCGCGATCCTCTTCGGACAGCAGAGCATATGCTTCAGGGGCAACTTCCTCGGCGCGCCCGCCTGCCGTAGAGAGCACGTCGATGCGCACCTTCTGCACGATCGCACCTTCGATGCCCTCGGCTACTTTGCGTTGCGGCGTCAGTTCAAAGGTGAATTCGCGCTGGCCCGATAGATTGCGCACGAGCCCCACGCGCGCGAAAATCTCACCGGCACGACCCGAGGCGACCAAGCCATCCGAGGTTAAGACGCGAAACTGGCGAAAGGGGTCTCCCTCACCTTCGTCTGCAAAGCGAATAACGATGCGCTCGACAATGAGCGTGCGCTGTAAATCGAGCTCGAACGTCCAAGTAGAAATATCGTCTAAGCCGTCGGGTTCCCAGTGCGTAGTCGGATCGCCGTCTATAGCCAACATCGCATTTTCTGGATTGCTGTTGGCAATCGCCAGCGCAACAACAGAGTCGTCTTCAGCGCTGTAGACGGCATTGACATTACCGCGCAATAAACGCGGTATCACCGTCCCATCCTCGCGAATGATACGAGCACCCGTAGGCGCTTCCCACACGGCCCAGTTCTGTGGCGTCTCAATCAAGACGCGATCTTCTAGCACCTCATATCCCACTGGCTCCTCTTCTTCTTCCTGTGCGTAGAGAAGGGGGGTATGCAGCAAGAGCATCGCGTATATAAGTAACTGAATCAATCTATTTTAAAGCCTATTCGCTTTGTCGGTAGACCAGTAAAAAAGCATACAAATAAGACTCGTGCAATAGGATACACATACGAGGTAAATCCATATTAAACTATGCAACCATCTCACCCAGCTCCCTACCAAAGAGCATGCCGCCTGCCTTCTCTAGCGCGCGAAATCAGGTTCGCGTTGACACGATCCAAACCAGACGCTACCTTGCCGAGCAAAAGGACTCGTCAGCGACCCAAACAGCGTGAGTTGAAGACAAACTGCATGCGTCGACGGACGGCCCGCTCCGCGTTTTTAACCTCACTGCGAAACTGCCTTATGAGCGATTGCACACCGCATAGCGCGCTACCGGAAGAGTTTACCCAACGGCTACGCCAGATTGTGCCCACCGAGCATTTTGCCGACTGCTGGTCGAGCTTTACTCGCCCCATGGCAACCGCGTTCCGCATCAATTCGCTTGGCAGACAGGCAGAGAATGTAGCCGCCGAACTGACCAACGCGGGGTTCAAACTGCAGCCTCTAACGTGGAAAGCCGACGCTTTTACCGTTCCCGACAGCCAGCGGCGCGCGCTGACTGAAAGCACAGCCTGTGCGGAGGGGCGCATTTACATCCAGAACCCATCCAGTATGATCCCCCCGATTGCACTCGATCCGCAGCCCGACGAAGAGGTTTTAGACCTAGCGGCGGCTCCCGGCGGCAAGACGCTGCACATAGCGGCACTAATGAAAAACAGAGGGCGAATCGGCGCCGTCGAGATCGTGCGCAATCGCTTTTTTCGCCTGCGCGACACGCTAGAACGCGGCGGAGCCCAAATCGTGCAGACCTATCTAAAGGACGGAACCCGCGTTTGGCGACAGTGCCCCGAGCGATTTGATCGCGTTCTTTTGGATGCGCCTTGCTCAGGCGAGGGCCTTTTTCAAATAGACCAACCACAGAGCTTTGCCTACTGGAACAAAAAGAAAATCGCCGAAATGGTGCGGAAACAGCGCAGACTGCTCTATTCTGCGGTACGGTCGCTCAGGCCCGGCGGCACGCTGGTCTATTCAACCTGCACTTTTGCCCCAGAAGAGAATGAAGCCGTTGTCCAGCACGCATTAGAGCAGTTTGGAAACGCGCTGGCTGTGGAAGAGATCGATATCTACCTAAATACAATGCAGCCTGGCCTATCCGAGTGGCAAGGGACGGCATTTAACCCGACGCTGCGCGCAGCGCGGCGGATCGTGCCAGACGGCATCATGGAGGGCTTCTTTATCTGTAAGCTCTACAAAAGAGAATCGACCCAATAGCTACAACGCAGCACCAGCTGATGCACCCTACTCGCGCAAGATCCCATCCCACGAACACCCGACGTAGAGCGTGCGTCCGGCCGCGGGTTCAAAAAACCGGTTACCAAAGGCGGCGTTGGGCACAATCGAACCGTTGTACCGCTGGTCCAAGGCATTGTCAAGACCGGCGAAGACCGCCCATCCAGCATATTTCCAACCCAAGCGCGCATCCACCCGCGCGTAGCCACCATTGATAAATTCTGCGCGCGCCGCATCACTACCAGGCGGCGGGCCATTGTAGTCGTTGACGAAATAGTCCGATACTACTTCAAAATCAATACCGACAAAGATAGAGCGAAATGGATAAGTGCGCACGGAGGCAAATGTCCGATGGGGCGGCAATCCAGGCACTTTTCTGTGAGCCAACTGAACGTCGTCAACCACATAATCGACAAAAGTAAACGAGCTATACGTATAAGCTAGCTGCACATCGATTTGAGCCGATGGATAGGCGCTCAGAGCAAGCTCCAATCCACGATTACGCGCGCGCCCTGCATTCCGATAATACGTCTCTTCGCTCTCGCTGCGCTCGGATTGAAACGGCAGTAGCATGTCTCTTATATCGAGCTGGTAGATACTCACGTCCCCTTCAATAAGCCAGCGCGGATGACGCGCACGCAGTCCTCCTTCTGCACTGCGAACGCGCTCCGGGTCAAGTGCGGGGTTGAACCCACCTAGGCCATCAGCGCGATTGCTCAGCTCGTTGGTGGTAGGCGTCTGAAATGCCGTGGCCCAGTTTGCATAAAGAGCTAGCAGCGGATGGGGACGGAAATTCACCCCGATAAACGGACTAAACTCTCCCAGCGATCGCACCCCCGAATCGTCGCCGTCAAGTAAATATTGATCGTCCGCAGCCAGACGGTAGCGATCGTAGCGGCTACTCACGCTCAGCGTCCACCAGCGGTTCAACGGCACGTCAAGCGAGAGAAAAGGCCCTATGCTACGCACCGTCTCGCGCTGATCAAGCTGACGTTCTCCATACTGAATCCGGTCGAATATGCGCGCATCGTCCATCTGGCCTACGTCGCCCTCTGGCAGTCCGTCATTTTTAAATTCATCGCGCTGATCGCGCTGCCATTCGGCGTCTATCCCCGCCGTGTAGCGCAGCGTATGCAACCGACCACTGCGCACGTAACGCACGCCGCCGGCACTGCGACCCAGCTGCACGATGCGACCCGGAATGGGGTTTTCCAAGTCTCGACGAATGCCATACAGGACAAACTGGGAGACGTCCTCCGTTCCGTGCGCGTAGCGTAGTGATATACCTCCCTGCGTCTGACGCACCTTTTTCGAAGCACCCTGACGCACGACAAAGGAACGCGCCGTGCGCGACGCCGTATCCGCCACAGCGCGATTCAGGGAACTGGGATTGAACAAATAGGGCGCATCGTGTGCGTTGAGAAGAAAGCTAACCTCGGCATTTTCCCCTACGCTACGATGAACAAGTGCGTTCAGGCCGCGCATTTTTCCATAGGCGTGCTGGCGATAGCCCTCGCTCTGGACCTGGTGCACGCCTACGGCGTAGCGATGCGCCGTAACGCGCCCAGATACCTGAAGTTGAAGGCGCCTCAACCCGTCGCTTCCCACGAGCAGTCGCGGGGCAAAGCGGAGCGCGGCATTGGCAGGCTGACGCGTGCGGATCGACAACACACCTCCACCGGCATTGCCATAGAGAGCCGAGCTGGGCCCGCGCAGAATCTCAATGCGTCCAACCGAACCCAAGTCCAAATTATTCAGCTGTGTTTGCCCGTCGGCCGTCGTCAGGGGAATGCCGTCGAGCACGACCTTCAAACCACGTACTCCAAAAGCCGAACGCACGCCTAAGCCACGCACGCTCAGACGATCGCCCTGAGAAAGGTTGTGGCGGTTATCGACGGATATACCGGGTACGATCCGAAGAATTTCTTCTAACGATACGGCCGGCCGCGGCGTGCCCAGCGTATCCGCACCCACCACGCTCAGCGCATAGGTCAGCCTTGCAGCTGGCTGCGCGCTGCGTGTCGCATTGACGATAGTGGTTGGAAACGCATAGCGAACAGAGTCAGGCTGTGCTGCGGCGGTTGCCGCCCATAGAGAGGCGGCGGCTACTACTAGGTGAAAGATGAGCATAATAGAACGTCTTCTGTTTCGTGTAATGTATCTGGAAATGCAGACTGTCTAACAGTACGGCACAGCGTCGGTTTTCTAATGGCCATTCGTTGGCGGATCGGTCTCTAACAGCGCTTCGCGCAGCAGCTGGGCGTTGGCCACGAGCGGAGTGAGCACCCCAATGCCCGTGCAGAGCGAAAGCACAGAGGTATACGTATATTGAGCCGATCGAATTGTCAGTGCCAAACCGACAGAACCGACGAGGATCGCCAGGCTTGCATATAGCCAAGTCATTGCACTACGACACAGCACAATGCGTCGGCTCTGAACGACGTCTGGTGCCGACAGATGGGCAATGAGCGCGCGATAGCGGCGCTGCGTGAGCAGAGCTAACACTGCAATTGCAGCGGCCAAGACAAGAGGTACAATCCAGAGCATTGCTTCTTGCATAAGCAGAACATGCACAGCAAGTATGACCTACGCAAACAAAAGGGAGACAGTCCAATGATCAGCCATGTGCGTGCAGCTATTCAAGGACTCCTCATGTGCGGACTCCTGCTGACGGGATGTGGCTTAGTTGGAGATGCAACCCGTCCGAGCGACGTCAAGCGCACCAGCGAAGTAGTTTTTCAGGCGGTAGCCGACGGACTGGTAGATCACGTGGAGATAGACAGCCTGGAGTGGGTGCCTTTTCTGCCCATGCCCTTATCGAACGGCACCTTTGAAATAACCGGCGGCTTTGCCGCCGTTTTTCACAACGGTGGACTGAATCCCGTTGGGATACGATACGACCTGCGTTTCTTTGATGACGAAGAAACGCTCGTAGATGCGTTTATTCCATTCGGACAACCGATCGCGTTGGAACCTGGACAACGCCGCGTCGTGCAGGGCGATTTTATCCTGCGTACAAGCGACCTTTACCAAATAGAACACTTAGCGCATATGCAGCTAGTTGCGCGGGTGCGTTACCCCGACGAATAGCTTCCTCCGGCCGCCTGCACACATCCCAACTTTTCAGGCCGCGTTCAGACGAAAGAGGGGTTCCGCCGTTTCCGAATACTGCCTTAGTAGAGCGATCTCTTCGTCATTTACCGGACGAAACTGTTCGGCAATATCGAGCGCTACATCGAAAAACGCCACCTCACCCGGCGGAATAGCGGCCGTGATTGGCTGCGATAGAGTAAACCGCAACGCTAAGTCAGCCAACGCGCGATCTTCAATGGGATGATACCAACACTTGGCATACTTTTTTTCTTCTCCCGCGCCAATTTTCCCATAAGCCAGTGCCTTGAGAGCCAGTATAGCGGCACCCGTCTCTTCGGCTTTTGCAACGACCTCTGGGCCAAAATTAGCCTGGAAATAATGCGTCCAATTAAGCGGAAAAAGCACGGAGTCAAAGGAGAAATAGTCGAGCAACTGCACGGCAATTTCAGATGAATGGGCAGAAAAACCAATGTGGCGAATCAGCCCCTTTTCTCGCGCCTCAATCAAAAAAGGTAACGCTCCATCTGGCGCCGTAGCCGAATCGAAATCCTCCTGCGTAGTCATAGCATGTAACTGATATAAATCAAAGTGTTGGCTCCGCATAGTAGCCAGCGACTGCAGCATCTCTCGCTCTGCACCCTGCCGGCTTCGCTCGGTCGTCTTACAGGCTAAAAAAACGTCGTTACGATAGGGTTCTAACGCCGGACCGAGACAGGCCTCGGCATTGCCATAGGAAGGGGCGACGTCAAAGTAGTTGATCCCGTGGTCCACGGCACGCGCTACGAGACGACTCGCCTCGGACGACTCGGTGTTCATAACGAGAATACCCCCAAAACCGATGATGGATAAGTCTATTCCCGTTGTTCCATATGGACGTTTTTGCATTGAAAAGCTCCTGTTGTGGTATGTTGCCAGAATATATTGATTAGCGCAGTGCATTCCAACAATCATACAAAATTCACAGCGCATAGCATTGCGGAGAGAGATTACATGAACGAGCAGGTGGGAGCAATCATTGAGGAAGGACTGAACGACTGGCAAATCATCCAACAGGACGAAAAGGGCTTAGGCATCGTCGAACTAAAAGGTTGTTGGGTGGGCGCACCAGATAGTGAAGTTGAGATCCGCGTTGCCGCGGCCGATACGGGCGCATCGGTCGTCGACTGGCAGGTTGCAGACGAACACGAAAACGGTGTATGGAAGGCTGCACTGAGCGTGCCAGCCGGCGGATTATACCGCTTAGAAACGCGCCTGCGCGCTGTGGCCAACACGGCAGGTGAGTGGTCGCCTCGGGGAGACATGCGCCATTTCTGGGGAGTGGGCGACCTGTGGGTCATTGCCGGACAGAGCAACTCAGCCGGCTACGGACGCGGCCCCTACGAAGATCCGCCCGAGATGGGCGTGCATCTTTTTCGCAACAGCGAAACGTGGGCACTAGCCAGCCATCCCATGAACGAATCGACCCAAACACAACACCCGATCAATCGCGAAGGATGCAATCCCGGTCATTCACCCTACCTACAGTTCGGCCGCTTGCTACAGCGCGCGCGAAACTATCCCATCGGCCTCGTGCAAACATCGCTAGGCGGCTCACCGTTGACCCGATGGAATCCGCGCGAAGAAGGCCCGGCTGAGCTTTTTGACAACATGGTCCAGTGCGTGCAAAAAGTGGGGAGCGCGCGGGGCATACTCTGGTATCAGGGGGAGAGCGATGCGGACAGTCAGGCTAATGCTGACACCTATGAAAAACGCTTTGGTGACGCGGTAGCCGCCTGGCGAGAAGCATTCAACAATGCACACCTACCCGTGCTCACCGTGCAGCTTAACCGCGTCTATGGACGAGACGAGGCGGAGCCCAACACTTGGTGGACGCAAATCCGTCAGGCGCAGCGAGTCGTCGCACAAACCGTGAAGCACGTCGCCGTGGTGCCCACGCTGGACCTGCCGCTATCCGATGGGATACACACCAGCCCTGCCGGCAATATGCTGCTAGGCGAACGGCTGGCGCGCGCAGCGTTAGACGCGGTGTACGGCTGTGGTTCCGATCACCGAGCACCTGATATCGAAAGCGCGCAGCGAGTAGAAGACAGGCGCATTATTCTGCGTTTTGCCAACGTGCAAAGCCGAATGGATTCCATTGATGCAAACGCCAACTGTTTTCGCGTGGAAGACGATGAGGGTGAGGTAGGCATTAAAGCCGTTCACATACCCATGGATACCACCCTGGAACTAATACTGAGCAGACCGCTAACAGGCGGCGCGCACGTACACGGAGCGTGGGGTACCAACCCCGAGACTGCGCCCATGGATATGGAACGCTTCGTGCCCATGCTGGGATTTCACGGCGTAGTAGTGCAGTAAAAATCTCCCCTCTAATCTGAGCGGGTTTCCATATTTTTTACGCTTTTGGCGACGAGATACGTTCGGCTTGGCATCGCTACGTGAAGATTACCGCCTACGTGTTTGGCGTATCCGGCGGCGTGCGTATTTACAACTTAGAGCGCTATACAAGCGCGTCCCATCTGCATCCCGAAGAGCATAAGAAAATTCTCAAGTTGACGAACGAACGCTAGCTTTTAAAGCTTTCTCGCACGGTCATAGAGACGCTACAGGGTATTGTCTTGATGCTGCTGATCGTATTAGTTGCGCCTCTGATTACATACGTGCTCGTGCATCGAATCCACTAGAGCGGCTTGGGATAGGTACGCTGCCATCCGCTACGCCCAAAATCGACGTCGCCTGACAGGTCGACATCATAGACCAGTTTCTCGTGATGCGAAGCCATCGTCGATCGCATAACCTCTTCGGTTAGGGCTCGATCCAGCCGCAAATACGTATCTCCAAACACGCCATCTTTAAGCAAATTTTGCTGTTCGGTCGGATCTTTTAAAAGGTCGAACAACATGTGTTCTCCGGTGTTATATTTACACAGTTTCCAGCGGCCGTCAAAGCACATCCAGCCGCCCCCCATCATACCGTAAAGATAGTCGCGACTAGGGCGCGGCAAACCCAAACCAGGCAGCGGCATAAAGTCCATGTAGTCGGGTATATCCGCTCCCGCAAGTGCCAGCATGGTAGGCGTTACATCCGCCAACGCAACCAGCTCACTACTGGACTGGCCCTGCGGCCCTCCAGGCAGCCGAGCAATCAGCGGCACGTGACAACTCGCTTCGAAAAACTGCCCCTTGCCGATCAAGTTGTGATCGCCCAGATAGTCTCCGTGATCGGACGAAAATAAAATAACCGTGTTATTTAGCTGCCCGCTGTCACATAGCGCCTGTAAAATACGACCCGTGATATCATCAATCTGCTTGACTAGCGCTGCATAGTGCGCTCGGATTTTCTTTTTGTGGCGCTCCGTAAAATCACTGTAGTCGACCCCATTCCACGGCCGCTTATTGCCCGCGATGTTTTTCTGACGCAGCAGGGGATATTCTCCTTCGACTTCTGGAATCGAATCAGGCATGTCTTCGGGCCGATAGAGGTCGGCATATTCCGGCGAAGGATCATACGGACAGTGTGGCCCAGGAAAGCCAACCATCATGGCGAAAGGGCGCTCGTCGCTATAGGTTCGGATATATTCAGCAGCCGAATCACCAACAAAATAGTCCCAAGAATCTTCAAACGCATGCTGGTGAACAATGGCACCACGGTTTTCGAGGTACCCATCGTGCTGGTTCCCGTGCAGTTTCTGTAAACCCCGCTCGGCCAAATAATCGGCGTAATCATCTTGAATGTGCAACCAGCGCTTGTCCTCGCATATCACGCGATCGTCAAAGCCCATACTCGCATCCCAGGGATAGAAGTGCATTTTACCAATGGCTGCGCTACGATAGCCCACCCGAGCAATCTGTTCCGGCCATGTTTGGATTCCACAGTCGGCATAGTCGGGCCGCAAAAATTGGCCGTTGCCCAGCACACCGGTGCGGATAGAGTTAAGTCCAGTCAGTAGGTTATGGCGCGCCGCAACGCAGACAGGTGAGGTACTGTATGCGCAGTCGTAACGAAGGCCCTCAGCCGCCAGCGAATCGATGTGCGGCGTGTCGATAAAAGAAGCTCCATAGCAAGAAAGAAAGTCGTGACGCAGTTGGTCGGGCATAAGAAATAGTATGTTGGGCTTGGACATAAAAGCGTTGTTCCCTCTTACAAACGGTGGCTAAACAGACGGGACGCACAAGAACCGAATAGACTCATATAGCATCCCCTCACGCATCTTTCTTAGCATACTACATAGCCGGCAACTACACCAGCATATAGCGTGTACGCTACCCAATTGTCTCAGCGTATGTCGACGCGTACATTTTACGCATGTTGATACTAAGATTCCATCCGCCTCTGCTCTTCTTCTTACTGCTCTGGCATCTGCTGAGTTGTGCGGAAAAAACGCCGAAAGACATTTCCAATCAGGAAATCGCCTCTAGTTCCGATAGCACGCACTCTCCCGTAGGAGACATACGTCCCTACGCGGACTTGGGTGGACGCATATCTTTGGTCGACCAACGGGGTGAAATGTTCATACTGGGCGATCCCCAGAAGCGGTCTGCGCTGCTGTTTTTTGGCTACACCTACTGCCCCGACTTTTGTCCGACGACTCTATCACGACTAGTGCAGGTTAAAGAGCGCCTCGGTGCCAAAGCCGACAGCGTAGATATTGCGTTTGTCAGCGTCGATCCACAGCGCGACACACCAGAAGTTCTGGCATCTTACTTAGCCTACTTTCCCATACGGGTTCGTGGCCTCACCGGTACCCGCACTGCCATAGATCAGGTAACAGCGTCTTATCAGGCGGACTACGCGCTGGGTCGCCCAAATGAACGAGGCGATTACGCTGTTGATCACAGCACATCAATCTACCTTTTGGATGCGTCGGGTCGCATACGTCACGTATTTGACTATGATGCGACACCCGATGAGATTGTCGACGTCCTGCGCCTGTTGTGGTCGAGCCCAATGAGTGAATCGGAGCGGGTAGTAGACGACGACCCACTGCTAGCCGCACGCAATTTGGGAACCTATGGCTGTGCCCTGCTGGGCGCGCAGGCAGCCAACGGCTATCGCATTTGGAGCAAGCGAGCTGCCCAAGAGGATCCATCTCAAAGTGCCTCATCGCTGCAGCCGACCTATGAATACGGTTTAGATCGCTAAGGAGAGACCATGGCCGAAACCAATGCCTATCCCGAACTAGCGCGCGACTTGCGCTTTTTCCCGGTTCAAAACGATGCGCCCACAGCACTAACTCCCACTCAAATAGAGCAGTTCAACGCCCGAGGCTACATCGCTCCGCTCGACGTTTACTCACCCGAGGAAATGAACGTTCATCGAGCAGCATTCGACGTCATAATGGACGAGGCCAGAGCCAACGGCGGGAATGGCTACTCAATTAACGGTTGGCACAAAACGCATACCACGGTCCATGATATAGTGACCGAGACGCGCATACTCGACTTTCTACAGGATCTACTCGGCGATAATTTGGTGTGCTGGGGAACGCATTATTTTTGCAAAATGCCAGGCGACAGCAAGCAAGTAAGCTGGCACCAAGATGCCTCTTACTGGCCCCTCACACCAAGCAAAACGGTCACCGTTTGGCTGGCCATAGACGATGCCGATGCAGAAAACGGGGCCATGCAAATTGTACCAGGGTCGCATTTACATGGACAAATATCGTTTGAACAAAGTCGCGCCGAAGAAAATAACGTGCTTAACCAAACGGTCGTTGACCCGCTCGACTACGGAGAGACGCCCGTACTACTAGCCATGCGCGCAGGCCAGATGTCCCTGCACACCGACCTGCTGCTACACGGCTCGGAACCTAACGCGTCAAATCGACGACGCTGTGGTCTAACCATGCGCTTTGTTCCGGCAGAAGTTCGGGCGCTCAACGGGTGGAACGGAAATGCCGTAGTATGTCGCGGCACCGATGCAGAAGGGCACTGGCATCACTGTCCGCGCCCGCTGGCTTGAGCAAAAGTAACCTAGTCAGCAACCTCTTTTTTTCGCAGGAAACGTCCCCACTGGGCGTCGTAGGGATGCACGGTATCGACCGGCGCTTCACGAAAGAGGGGTCGGTTCTCGTTATACCAGCGGAAAAGGCCCCCGCGCAGGTTGTAAACCGAACGGGCTCCCATCTCTTGAGCCGCGCTCATCACGCGTTGAGCAAAATCTGAAGAGCGATAGCCCACCGAACAGTAAAAGATCAGATCTCTGCCGAACAACTCTTGTCCATACGTCGCGATAAACTCTTCGACGCCCAGATCAGGATCGATGCGAATGGCATCGCGCAAACGGCTAACGTCGTATTCCTCGAACGGCCGAGTGTCGAACACCATCAGCATTGAATCACTACGTACTAAGCGCGCGGCAAGGCTGTCACTGTTGACCTGCGGAACTGGATACTTCAACGCAATGACCTTTTCTAAAGCCCACAAACCCGGCTGAGCGCGCGCGCTTAACGGAAACAGCGCCAACAATAGAAGCCAATTCATGCTATTTCAAAAATGGATACAAGAAGCGGCGCAGCAAGCCGCGAGGAAAGTGCCGCTGGTCGGCAAACCCTAACTGGGCTGGTCTTTCGCGATCAGCAGGCAGATACGCTGTGCCAAAGAGCCAGTCCCACAGACTAAAGATCACAGCAAAGTTTTGTCCGTGACGTCCGTGGAGCTCGACGTCGTGATGCCAAACGTGCATCCTCGAAGAGTTCAGCACATAGCGCAAGGGGCCCCAATCTATCCGCACGTTGGCGTGGTTTAGATGGCCTATTAAAGTGCCGACGATGGCCACCCATAACACGATGCGCCCATCGACTCCCAGCGCGATAAGCGGAAAATACGTCAACCCCTGATATAAGGCTATCTCCATCCAGTGAAAGCGAAAGTTACCAATCCAATCAAGCTCTTCGATACTGTGGTGCAACTTGTGGAACTGCCATAGGGCAGGCACGGCATGTAGCAGATTGTGCACCAGCCACTCCAGCAGGTCCTTGGCCACAATAAAAACGACAAACTGGACCCACAAGTGCTCTCCCAGAAGGCCCTGCAGCGCAGCTGGTGAAGCAAACGGCCAACCGCCGATGGCCCGCTCGACCCAACCCAACGACCAAGCTGCTATACTCGCCACGAGAATCCCGGCGTAGTGTCCGTTAAAAACTAGCCAAAATAGATCTTGTCCAATGCCAACGCGCAGCATCTTCTGCTCGCGTCGCCACGGGACGATGCGCTCGATACAAAAGCAAAGCAGCGAGACCAGCACGAGCCAAAAAAAGTAGTTTCGCGTGTCCCAAAGCACGCTGAGCATAGTCGTTTTCCAATTTGATGAGTTAGAATCGATTTATTTTTCAGAACATAACGCTTTTCCCGCCGATTTGAATCCCCACCCGGCTTTTGTTCACTTGCCCGAATATGCGTATTAATTACCACATCACCTTTTTCCGAGGGCGCATTATGCGTGGAGCGTTATACATCGCATGGCTATGCCTGGCCGCCTGCGCAGATAAACGAGGCACGGAGCCCACTCCGCCCCAGCTCGAAGAAACGGCCGAATACTGGTCCAACGGCTATTTGCGCAGCGTGTATCAGCACTATACCAACGCCCGGGGGCAAACCGTCCTACACGGATCGTTTCGCACCTATTCAGAGCGCGTGCAAAATTTGCTGTGGAGCGAACGCACATTTTTCAACGACCAGCCCATCGCGATGCAATATGAGCGCTGTGGCCCGGCAGAAAACATCCCCATTGTCAACGGCGATTTTGAGCTGGGCAACTTTACCGCATGGCGCCTTGAAGGCGCACAGCCGACCTCTATCGAGATAGTAGCCGACAACGATCCGCAACGCGGTCAGCACTCGGCCAAGCTGACGCTCCACCCTGGCGATATCGTGCGCAACGGCAACCGCGTCGAGCTCGTGCGAGTCGACTCGGGACGCTACCAACAGACGCATATCTACGGTTGGAGTTTTAAAATTCCGATCGACTACGTTGAAGAACCCTATTGGCAGGCGCTATGCCAATTCCACAGTCAACCCGATGCGGCCGCCGGCGAGGACTGGGATACCTACCCCGAGCACAAGCCCCCCATCTCCATACTGTACGGGCAGGGCCGCTGCCGTCTGATCTACCACGACGCCGAGCAAGTGCAGCATGAGATCGGCGCTTTCCCCATACAGAAAGGCGCGTGGTCTAGCGTATTTTTTCAGATTGGATGGTCGATGGATGGAGACGGATACATAGAGATGCATGCAGACGGGCAGCCCGTGACAGCCTTTAACGGCACGGACCACAAGTTCTACGGATCGAACATGTACAATGAGTCAGGAAATTACCTAAAAATAGGGCTTTACCGCGATAAGCGCGCCGAAGCAGTCAATTCAGTTTACGTCGACGATGCCTATATCGAGGCATGTCTCTAAAGCGTGCGACCGCTAGTCAAAATGTAGATAGAGATCGTCGCTTCGCGCTTCGACGGTGCCTACGCGACGCGCGCCTTCCACGCCGCGTTCATGCAGCGCCTTCAGCGCATCAACAGATTCAGCTTCGGGCACGGCAACTAACAGGCCGCCACTGGTCTGCGGATCCACGAATAATTCGCGCTGCGCCGCACTCACTCCGTCGGTAAAGTGCGCGTGCCCTTCTATCATTCCTCGATTGGCTCCGTTGACGCCCGTGCTAACGCCGCGCTCATACAGAGCCAACGCTTCAGGCAGCATCGGCACATCGGCCGCAACTAAGCGCAGGCATACATCGGATCCGCGCGCCATTTCACAGGCGTGTCCGGCCAAACCAAAACCCGTCACGTCCGTAGCCGCGTGCACGCTAAAGTTCTGCAGCACCTCACAGGAGGTCTTGTTCAGTTCGATAAGCACGTCGATGCATGCGCGCATCGCCTCCTGCGAGACCCACCCACGCAAATTGCCGTTAAACAATACGCCGCTGCCAATCGGCTTGCTCAGCAACAGCACGTCGCCCACCTCCGCCCCGCTGTTGCGCCAGCAGCGCTCGGGGTGCACAATCCCGGTGACGGACAAACCGAATTTGGGCTCGTCATCGTCGGTCGTATGCCCACCGGCCAGCACCGCGCCAGCCTCGGTGATCTTATTCAGCGCGCCCTCGACAATGCCGCGCATAACCTCTGGTCCTAGATGCTGGCTCGGAAAGGCCATAAGGTTGAGGCACGTCAGCGGCCGCCCCCCCATCGCGTAGATATCGCTCAACGAATTGGCCGCACCGATCTGACCAAACACAAAGGGATCGTCTAACGGTGGCGTAATAAAATCAGCCGTAACGACGATAGCCTGATCATCGTTGAGCCGATATACCCCGGCATCGTCACTGGTATCGAAGCCAACAAGTAGGTTCGCGTCTCCGTTTTGGGGCAGCGATGAAAGCAGTTTCTCCAATCCGACCGGACTGGCTTTAGCCGCTCACCCACAAGTCTTGGCTAGACTCGTTAGCTTTTTGTCGCGTGCGAAAATACTCTTTAAGTCCATAGATCAATACGAGTGTGTAAATGAGATTACGTGCTGTTTAAGTATAGGCACTATTGCACTCGGGCAACACACCCACCTAGCGATCGGCGCAGGCGTTCTATGCCAGCTCAGAATGTGTTACTTTATGCTCAATGTTCTTTCGCACGAATGAAACGCATTGAAAACAAGAGGTCGCCTTTATGAGCAGAGCGCATTCTTTCACGCTTGTCCTGATTTGTGCACTCGTGATTTTACCAACCGATGGCGAAGGCGCACAAAACAAAAGGGAGAAATGGTACACCTACTGGGGGCTGGGAGGAGCCGATCCAACCTACCCAAGCGACGTGAGGTCTTTGCTCGACCTAATGGGCGCTATGCCAGGCGTGGATCGCACGCGCATAAGCATGGATCTCTTAGGTTTTTACGTGCCAATGAGTAGCAAAATGCTAGCAGGCGTTGTCGT
>CAXGPR010000028.1:0-41984 GCA_964011675.1 uncultured bacterium | reverse complement strand
ACAAAAAATTCTTAATCAAATGAAGAGAGCATAACCATGAATGAAAATAGTCGAATAGAAACAGATTCTTTCGGTGCTCTGGAAGTACCGAAAAATAGATACTTCGGGGCACAAACAGCACGGTCACTAATGAACTTCCCAATAGGAAACGAGACCATGCCCAGACCAATCATTCATGCTCTTGGAGTAATAAAACAAGCCGCAGCTCGCGTTAATCATTCACAAGGAAAACTAGAGGACAAACTTGCAGAAGCCATAGATCAAGCAGCTAGAGAAGTTGCTTCAGGTAATTTAGACGACCATTTTCCACTCGTTGTTTGGCAAACTGGATCGGGAACTCAGTCCAACATGAATTCAAACGAAGTCATTGCCAACCGTGCAATCGAAATATTAGGCGGTGAAATCGGTAGTAAAGACCCCGTACATCCTAATGATCACTGTAATATGGGACAGTCTTCAAACGATACTTTCCCAACTGCAATGCACATTGCGGCCGCACAGGAAATTAAACATCACCTACTACCTTCTCTTGATCATCTAAGAAAAATGCTTGACGATAAGGTTAGTGAATGGTCCGGTATCGTCAAAATTGGCCGAACACACACCCAAGACGCTACACCCCTAACCTTGGGTCAAGAATTCAGTGGATATGTAGCTCAAATTGAAATGGGAATTAAACGAGTAACAGAGGCCTTAGACGGACTTTATGAGCTAGCACAAGGTGGTACAGCTGTTGGAACTGGACTCAACACGAAAGTAGGATATGATAAGGATTTTGCATCTGCTGTAGCGGATATCACCGGTCTACCTTTTCGTACTGCACCTAACAAGTTCGAAGCATTAGCCGCGAACGACGCTTATGTACACGCACATGGTGCGCTCAATACAGTGGCAGTATCTCTATTCAAAATAGCTAACGATATTCGATTTTTGGGATCTGGTCCACGTTCGGGTCTTGGAGAATTATCATTACCTGAGAACGAACCCGGTTCTTCTATTATGCCAGGTAAAGTTAACCCTACGCAATGCGAGGCTTTGACTATGGTTTGTGCTCGTGTACACGGAAATCACGCTACCATCTCTTTTGCTGGCAGCCAAGGACATTTTGAGCTCAACGTTTACAAACCGGTGATGGCAGACTCTATGTTACAATCAATCAAAATACTATCTGACGCAGCCGTGAGTTTTGCTGACCGTTGCGTACACGGCATTACCGCCAATGAGAATAATATAACCGCGTTAATGGAACGCTCCCTGATGCTAGTAACTGCTCTTGCCCCCGCTATCGGCTATGACAAAGCAACTGAAATTGCTAAGGCTGCCCATAAAAACGGCACAGACTTACGAGAAGAAGCACTATCGCTTGGTTATGTTACCAAAGAAGAATTTGACCAATTAGTTCGCCCAGAACTAATGATAGGTCCGAGTTCCTGATGTCCAACTCTATCTCTCTTGTTACCGATTCGAGATCACCATCTCCGCATACTTTAGCATTTCTTAATAAGTAGACTGCGGTTGGGCCCATTGATAGGGTGGAACCCAGGGCAGATCGTAGCCCAGCTGATGCGCTGCGCGCTGCCACCAGCGCGGATCCGCCAGCGCCGCACGACCGATAAACACGCCGTCGGCCTGACCCGTGCGCAAAATCAGCTCCGCCTGCCGTCCATCCGTGATCATGCCCACCGTGCCTACGGGTATATCCACTGCGGCGCGAATGCGCGAAGCCAGTTCCGTCTGATACCCGGGGCCCGGACGGATTGGAGCTCGACAACTATTGCCACCGCTAGACACGTCGACCAAGTCGACGCCGCGCTCTTGGGCTCGCTGGATAAATTCAATCGAACCCAGCAAATCGCCCTCGACGTCGTGCCAATCCGTTGCCGAAATCCGCATCAGCAGCGGCATGCCGTCGGGCATTTCTCGCCCCACTGCATCAATGACGGCCAGCGGCAGGCGCATACGTCCCTCATCGCTGCCCCCCCAAGAATCGGAGCGCGTATTGACCAACGGACTCAAAAACGAACTCAGTAAATAACCGTGTGCTCCGTGGATTTCTAGGGCATCAAAACCCGCCGCAACGGCGCGCGCAGCCGCACTCGCAAAATCTCGAATCACCCCGTTGATATCTTCCTCAGTCATAGCGACTGGAGCTGCGTCGTTGCCAAAAGCCGCATCGGTAGGCCCCAGCGTCTGCCAACCGCCCCGCTCGGGAGGCACGTAGCCCCCCTCTTCTGCAAAGGGAGGATAGGTAGATGCCTTTCTTCCGGCATGTGCAATTTGCACGGCTATTTTAGCACCGTTGTCCTGTGCGTGAACAAAGTCCGTTATGCGTCGCCAGCCCTCTATCTGCGCATCATTCCACAGCCCCGTATCGCGCGGCGAAATCCGTCCCACGGGACTGACCGCCGTAGCCTCGGCGACGATCAGAGCCGCACCGCCCGTAGCCAGCGATCCCAAGTGGACCAAGTGCCAGTCGTTAGGGATTCCAGGCGCGTTGTCCGCGTCGCATGAATACTGACACATGGGAGAAACCCAACCGCGATGACGCACTTTTAACGAGCGAAGTTGGAGAGGTTCAAAGAGCATTGGCTTAGTCAAATTCGTCCTTTCTATACGCAGCTATTGATGGGGCAGAGACCCATAAATTACGGCCCGTCTTAGGGAACGCAACTAGCCAGAGGCGGCGACGACTTTGCTATAAGGCCCGCCCTATGCCCATATTATGAGGCCTTTCGTCAACGACCAAAAAACGCCATGAGAACAACACGATGAACGCCGATCGCATGCTCACGCCCGAAGAGGCGTGCGACACCGTCTTAGCGCACATTGCCCCGCTGGGCATTGAACGCGTCTCTCTGCTCGACGCCACGGGGCGCGTGTTAGCGCGTGACGTGCTGGCACGCCGCGACAACCCACCGCACGACAATTCGGCCATGGATGGCTTTGCCGTGCGCTTTGCCGATGCCCAAGAAGCAACGGCAGAGCAACCAATAACCCTGCAGGTGGTAGAGGATATTCCCGCCGGCACCGTGCCGCAGAAAGCGCTTGAACCTGGACAGGCCAGCCGCATCATGACTGGTGCGATCGTACCTGAGGGCGCCGATGCCATCGTGCCCGTCGAAGATACGCGCAGCCAAGGCGAACAGGTCGCCATTTTAGACGTCGAAGAACGCGGTGCGCACATCCGCATGCGCGGCGAAGACATGCGCGGCGATGAGCCCGTCCTAGAAAAGGGTCAGGTGCTCGGGCCAGGTGAAATTTCAGTCTTAGCCACGCTACAACAGAGCTTTGTGACGGTCTATCGCAGAGCGCGCGTAGCGATTATAACGACCGGAGACGAACTCGTTGAGATAGAAGACTCCGTCGGACCGGGACAAATCGTCAACGGCAACACCGCTGCGTTAGCCGCCTTTTGTCGGGCACACGGCGCCGAACCTCTCATGCTGCCCATCGCCCGCGACGACATGGACGATATCCGCCGCACGATAGAAACTGCACTCGATGCCGATTTTATTCTCTCTTCCGGCGGCGTTTCAGTCGGAGACTTCGATTTCGTCAAACAAGTGCTCGACGAAATGCAAGCCAAAACCATTTTCTGGCGCGTGGCCATGAAACCCGGCAAGCCCCTGCTGTTCTGCACAATAGGATCAACGCCGTACTTTGGCCTGCCCGGCAATCCCGTATCGAGCATGATGTCGTTTCTGCAGTTTGTTCGACCTGCTCTTCACAAGGCGGGAGGCTATCCACCCGCCGCATGGCCGCTACCAAGGGCGACGGCCCTCCTTGATAGCACCGTCGAAAACGACGGTAGCCGCCGCAACTACATGCGCTGTCGCCTCTACTACTGCAACAGGAGCGGCGCACTCCGCGCTAGCATATTCGAACGTCAGGGATCACACATGGTTTCATCGATGATCGGCGCCAACGGCATTGCTCTTTTTGCCCCGGAAGCACAGATCAAAGAAGGTGAGTCGGTTTCGGTTCAGATTATTGGCCCAATTGACCAAGGAGAAGCACCAGACGCATGAACAGATCATCCAACCCATTCAAGCGGATTCACGTCGCCTCGCTGCGCAGTGTCAAAGGGACGTGGTCGCCTTGAATATGCCCGTTTACGCACCGCCCTCCGTGCATCGGTTGGTCTTTCGGTCTCACCTGCGGTCCATGGCCATGGACCGTTTATCCGACAAACTTGACCAGGTAACTCCCCTACTGTCCAAACAGCTTGCCAACGATCAAATACTGACTGCCAGCCTGTTCCGATGGAACGACCAGCTCTTTTTTTACTGCGAATCTCTGCGCACCAAGCTAGGCGCAAGCAAACTGTTGACTCCGTTAGAAAATCTGTTAGAAACGTGGCCAGGAGATGGAACTCCTAGGCGCTGGGTGCCCATGATGAATATTTTTCACTACAGTCGTCCGCTGAGCGTAGACCACTGGCGACGCAGCGAAGCGCCAGAGGAGTATACGGCACGAATTATTTACCTCCGGCCGGAGATGGTCAGCAGCTACATATTTTACCACTTCCAACTCCAAGAAGAACAACCCGGTGCCTTGGGCAGCAAGTATGGCCTGATTTCACAGCACGAAAACTTGCTATTTTTTTACATGGAGAAACCCGACATAGCAGAAAGTGAATCGTATGCAGGACACTTAAAAACGCAGCATACGCCACCCAACTGGGGCGATGTAATGGATCCGCACTTCCAGCCTTGGCTAGACGATGAAGGCGAGCGCCTGTGGCGGCCTATCGAGTGCATCCTCGCCGTGTAACACACGCAGCGGTGGCCATCTCTTAATCACAAACCATTAATCGAAAGAAAGGCACGATCATGAGTATTTTCTCTTTGGAAGGCAAGGTAGCGCTGGTGACGGGCGCAGGACGAGGCATCGGTCGCGGAATCGCTGAGGAACTGGCGGCACAGGGGGCTAAAGTCGCCTGTGCCGCGCGCAGTGTTGACGAACTGGAAGAGCTAGCTCAGTCGATCAAAGACGCCGGCGGCGAAGCAATGGCCGTGGCGATCGACATGGGCGATATGGCCGCTCTCGACAGCGCTCTTGAAACGGTAGTAAGCGCCTACGGACGACTGGATATCCTGGTTAACAACGCCGGCATGAATGCGCGCCAGCCCATCGACGAAGTGACCGAGGAGAACTACGATCGCATTATGAATATCAACCTGAAAGGCCTCTACTTCCTCAGCCAAAAAGCGGCGCGCTACATGGCCAAAAGCGGGGCGGGTAAGATCATCAACATCGGCTCCCTAACAACGGGCTACGCGCTGGCCAAGGTTTCGGTTTACACGGCGACCAAGGGGGCCGTAGGACAGCTGACCAAGGCTCAAGCCGTAGAATTTGGCAAGGACAATATTCAGGTCAACGCAATCTGCCCGGGCTTTGTACTAACGTCACTGACAGAAAAGATGTGGGCGGATCCGACCATGCGACAGTGGGGCGAGAGCCGCGTGGCGCTCGGCCGCTTGGCCAAGCCGGAAGACATGGCGGGCACGGCCGCATTCCTCGCTTCACCGGCATCAGACTACGTGAGCGGACAGTGCATTTACGTCGACGGCGGGTTTATGGCCGGAGACAACTGGCCGCTGCCCGAAGCCGCAGCCAGCTAAACGCATTCATATAGCGCTGAGAGCGACCGTGTGACGGGGCGCTCTCAGCGCGAAAAATTCAAGCCTCTCCCACGGGCAAAACGTAGGCTTTTTTCGGCTCTGTATCCGTCGATAGCGTGGTGCGCGTACGAGCACTCAGGCGCTCTATCGCGTCGGCTACGTGGACCTCTGCGATGTGGTGATCTCCGCGCGTCGTGCGCAGAGCGTGCGCCTCCAACAGCACCTCTGCATGGGTGCACCCTGCCGGTGGCTCAAATTTATAAGCTGCTAGTTCGATGCGCTGTCCCAGCGGATCGCGGAAGTAAATCGAATCCATAAAACCGCGGTCAATGGCCCCCGTGTGAGGCACGCCGCGCGCTTCTAAGCGAGCCGGGATCTGAACAAACGTTGCGCGCGAAACGCTAAAGGCAAGATGGTGTACATGCCCAACGTCTTCGCTATTGGATCGAGAATCCACGGCGCGCGACTCGTTGGTAAAGACCGTGATGAGCCGGCCGTCGCCGGGGTCGAAATAGAGGTGCGATTCGTCGGGATTGTCTAAGTTAGGCTGTTCGAATATAAACGGCATACCCAACACGCCCTCCCAGAAATCAATCGAAGCTTGGCGCGTGGACCCGACAAGCGTAATATGATGAACTCCTTGAACTTGAATCTTCTCCATTTGCGTTCTCCGCTGGGTTAAACTCACGCCAAAGAAAGTACGCAAAAAACGTGGAATAGCACCGTATGAAACGAGTAGAAATTCTCTCGCAGCGTCGTCTAGTGGACGCCTTCTTTAAGCTCGATGAAGCCGAGCTGCGCCACGAGCGAACGGACGGCTCGATGAGCGCCCCCATGCGCCGACTAAACTTGGAGCGCGGAAATGGCGTGGCTGCACTCGTCTACCATCCACAGCGGGCACAGCTGATTTTTGTGCGACAGTTTCGCTATCCGACCTACCTTCACAGCGGACCGGGATGGCTGGTTGAACTGCCCGCCGGCATGGTCGATCGCGACGAAGATCCCACAGATACGATGCGCCGCGAGATCAGCGAAGAAACGGGCTATAGGCTAAGAGACCTTGAACGCGTTGCCCAGTTCTACCTGTCTCCCGGCGGCTCTTCAGAGCAAATATACCTGTACTACGCAGAAATCGACCCCGATTATCCTCGCGACACAGGCGGAGGAATCGCAGAGGAACAGGAAGATATTGAACTAGTCGAGCTCTCTCTATCAGAAGCGTGGCGCATGCTCGATGCGGGCGAATTTGCCGATGCAAAAACGATTATTGCGTTGCAGTGGATGCGGGCACGACAAAGTGAGGATACGCCGTAAGCTCTTGAAGCACACCGACAAATACAATAGTATTAGGAGCGAAGTCCAACTGCAGACAATGCGTTTTACGGTATAACCCACCACGATAAGCAATACAGGAGTCGCACTATGGCAGACGAAGTTTATCAGCCCTCGACCTCCCTAAAAGAGAGGGCTTTTATCAACAGCATGGAAGCATACCATGCCGAGTACGAACGCTCAATCGCCGATTCAGAAGGATTCTGGGCAGAAAAAGCCGAGGAATTCCACTGGTTTAAAAAGTGGGACACGATCTGCTCCTACAATTACGACATGGACAAAGGGCCCATATCTATCAAGTGGTTTGAAGGTGGGAAGACCAATATCACCTACAACTGTCTGGATCGTCATCTGGAGAACAAGGGAGACCAGAGCGCCATTATATGGGAGGGCAACAGCCCCGACGAAGACGCGACGCTGACCTTCAGGGAACTGCACGAGCAGGTATGTAAGTTTGCCAACGTGCTCAAAAGCCGCGGCGTCAAAAAGGGCGATCGCGTCTCGATCTATATGCCTATGGTACCCGAACTAGCCGTGGCCATGTTGGCCTGTGCGCGCATCGGCGCCGTCCATTCTATCGTTTTTGGCGGCTTCTCTGCCGACGCACTAGCCGACCGCATAGTCGATGCGACCTGCACCACGGTCTTAACCTGCGACGGCATCTACCGCGGTGCTAAGCCCGTGGTCATGAAGCCGCTTGTCGACGAAGCCATGGCCAGCGCCGAGGAGCAAATGGGCCAGCCAGTTACCACCTGCGTCGTGCTGCGCCACCACGCCAACGACGAGGCCTTTGTCTGTCCCATGCAAGACGGCCGCGACGTCGACTACGCCGAGGCGATGTCTTCGGCTTCAGCCGACTGTCCACCCGAAGAAATGGACGCAGAGGACCCGCTGTTTATTCTGTATACCTCGGGCTCTACGGGTAAGCCCAAGGGCGTGCAGCACACGGTCGGTGGCTACATGGTCTACACTGCGACCACCCATAAGTACGTCTTTGACTATCACGACGGCGACATTTACTTCTGCGCTGCTGATATTGGCTGGATCACGGGTCACTCCTATATCATCTACGGACCACTGGCCAACGGTGCAACCACCATGATGTTTGGCGGTATTCCGACGTATCCCGACGCGGAGCGCTATTGGCAGATTATTGAGAAGTGGCAGGTCACGCAGTTCTATACCGCGCCCACGGCCATCCGCGCCATCGCCGCTGCAGGGGAAGAGCTGCCCACGAAATATGATATGGCTTCGCTGAAAATCCTAGGCAGCGTCGGTGAACCGATCAACCCGGAGGCGTGGCGCTGGTACCACGGGAAGGCCGGCAAAGAGCGCAGCCCGATCGTTGATACGTGGTGGCAGACGGAAACGGGCGGCATTCTCATCACTCCGCTCCCCGGCGCGACTCCGCTCAAACCGGGTTCGGCCACGTTTCCCTTTTTTGGCGTCCAGCCCGTCGTCCTAGAACCGGAAAAAGGCACCGAGATCGAGGGCAATGACGTCAGCGGTGTCCTGGCGATGAAAGAACCGTGGCCCGGCCAGATGCGCACGGTGTACGGCGATCACGAACGCTTTGAAAACACCTACTTTCAACAGTACAAAGGCTATTATTTCACAGGTGACGGATGCCGCCGCGACGCCGATGGCTACTACTGGATTACCGGTCGCGTCGACGACGTAATCAACGTATCTGGGCATCGCATGGGCACAGCCGAAGTCGAGAGTGCGCTCGTGTTGCACAGCACCGTAGCCGAAGCGGCAGTGGTCGGGTTTCCCCACGAGATCAAAGGTGAAGGAATCTATGCTTACGTAACGCTTAACGCAGGGGAAGAATACACCGACGAGCTCAAGGACGAATTAAAAAAGCACGTGCGTCAGGTCATTGGCCCCATTGCCACGCCCGACGTTATACACTGGGCTCCGGGCCTACCCAAGACGCGTTCGGGTAAGATCATGCGCCGCATCCTGCGCAAGATTTCAACCAATGAGATAGACCAACTCGGCGATACGTCGACGCTGGCCGATCCGAGCGTAGTTGATCAGCTCATCGCCAACCGCTAGGCGAACACACCTTTTCACGCCGGCGGCTTCCTCTGGGAAGTCGCCGGTTTTTTGTTATAGTCTGTTTGCAGTAAACATCCCGACACACACGGAGCACCATGGCTTTACCCATACGCTTTGACGACGATACGACCCGCGACTTAGCGCACGCCACCCATCGCGAGTGGCTCGAAACAAACGGACTGGGCGGCTGGTCCAGTTCCACACTTTGCATGGCCCATACGCGTCGCTACCACGGCCTGCTCGTCGTTGCCCAACATCCCCCCGTGGGCCGCGTCGTGCTTCTATCCCATCTGGACGAACGCCTATCGATAGACGAAGACCGGCTCGAGTTAGGCTGTCATCTCTTTCCAGGTGCCACCCATCCACAGGGCTATATGCACATATCGTCTTTTGCCCTAACGCCCAGCCCGACGTTTACCTATTCCAATCGCGACCTGTCTCTTCGCAAACAAATCATCATGCTATACGGAGAGCACAGCCTCGTGATTCGCTACGAACTAATGCATGCAGCATCACCTGTGCATATGGAGCTACAGCCCTTTTTTGCGGGACGAGACTATCACCACCTGATGCAGGCAAATGACGGCGTGCAAAGGGAGGCCCTGTTCAAAGAAGACCTCTTTTCCTATGCGCCCTATTCGGACCTTCCCACGACCTACATACACGCGCCGAATGCTCGCTATGCTGCCGCTCCCAACTGGTATTACAGCTTTATCTACCCGCGCGAAGAGGAACGCGGCCTAGACGCCAGCGAGGATCTTTTCACACCTGGACGACTCAGCGTTACCCTAAAGGTTGACCAACCACTGCACGTATTGGTCAGCACGGAAGATCCAAGCGGACGCAATCCAGAGCGCCTGTTGGCAAACGAGCTAACGCGCCGCGAACAGGTCGTGCTACCTGCAGCAGTCGCCCAAGAGCCTATACTGAGCCAGCTAGCGGTAGCAGCGGATCAGTTCCTCGTCCAACGCGGCAGCGGCCTCCACACGGTTCTAGCTGGTTATCCCTGGTTCACGGACTGGGGACGAGATACTATGATCGCGCTACCTGGCATCTGTCTAGCCTTGGGTCGGTTTAAAGAGGCGCGCCGTATTTTTCGCGCCTTCATGGAGCACGTTAGCGAGGGACTGATCCCTAACCGCTTTCCCGACCACGGCGAGGTACCCGACTACAATACGGTCGATGCTACACTATGGCTCTTTACCGCTCTGTATAAATATGAGCAACACAGCGGTGACAGCACGCTGGTAGACGAGCTGTGGCCGACGCTATGCGATATTATACGCTGGCACGAACGCGGCACGCGCTATCATATCGGCGTCGATTCAGACGGACTACTCCATGCAGGCGAACACGGCACCCAGCTAACCTGGATGGATGCGAAGGTAGGCGATTGGGTAGTCACGCCACGTCAGGGCAAAGCCGTTGAAGTCAATGCCCTGTGGTACAACGCATTGTCGGTCGCGCAGTACATTGCAGGGCAGCGCGGAGAGACTGCGACACAGAAGACCATGCGCGACAAAGCCACCGCGGTAAAAGAAACCTTTTGCGCACAGTTCTGGAATGACGAGTTAGGTTGTCTCTACGACGTCATAAACGCCGACGGCAAAGATGCGTCGATTCGCCCAAACCAGCTGTTGGCTCTTTCTCTGCCTTTTCCTCTTTTCGAGGGGGAAAAAGCTGAGCGTATCTTTGCAACGGTTGATACCCATTTGTATACGCCGCGCGGATTGCGCTCGCTCTCACCGCGCGATCCGGCCTACCGCAGCCGCTACGAGGGCGGGCCGTGGGAACGCGACGGCTCGTATCACCAGGGCATTGTTTGGGGATGGCTGATGGGCCCATTCCTAACGGCCCTAGCGCGTATTCACGGCGCAGAGGGAAAAGCTCGGGGACGGGCTATCATCGAGGGATTTGCCGAGCATCTGGGCGAAGCGGGACTTGGCTCCGTGTCGGAGATCTTTGACGCAGAACCGCCCTTTACCCCACGTGGCTGCTTTGCCCAAGCTTGGAGTGTAGCCGAACTGCTTAGGGCTTCGGTGGAAGATCTTACAGACTAGCGCAGGCGCTACAGATCAACAAACGGCGACCTAACCCTGCACCTGTGGATGCCTCGCCTTGGGCAGGCCATGTTCGTCGCACCATTCGGCGATTGGGTTGCGCCCTCCGTTGACTTGAAATATCTCGACGTCATCAAAGGGTTCGCCTACGAGGAAGCGCTGTAAGGGCGATAGCGTCTGCACAAACTCCGCATCCTGTTTTACGTAGTCCATAGGCATAACCCAGCGGTATCCATAGCCGACCATAATTGCCTTGCGCGTCGTATCGCCCCGGTGCAGCGCGCCGGCGTGAAACGTGCGGTTTTCAAAAATCAAACAGTCGCCCGGCTGTAGCTCCGGCTCGACGGCATTCTCTGGGTCGACCTGACCCGCTGGAATCTCGGGATTGTCCGTAAGCAGATTACTCCCCGGCGAGACCATAGTCACGCCACGCCCCTTTTCACTGAGATCCGTCAAGTAGTAGGCGCACTTGACGAGCAAGCGAGGAATGGCTCCATGCCCCATATCGTGCATGGCCATCGCGTAGTCTCGATGCCATCCCGGCAGCCTATACGTATCCGGCTTGTCAGGTGCATCGGGCTGCTTGTAAATCAGATGTGACGTCATTACGTGCAGGCTTGCCCCTAAGAGCTGCACGACAATCGGTAAGATCTTTTCTTGATCAATCAATCCAGCGAATGCTGGATCGAGCGATATCGAGTTGCGGAACCCGTCGTAAATACCGCCGTTATTGGTTTGCCGGTTGGTCTCTAAATCGCTTTCGAGCAGGCGATCACCGGCCGCAATAAGACGCTCAATCGTTTCGGAATCGAGCGCATTGCGCACGATCAGATAGCCCTGCTGATCAAAATGATCAATATCTTCCTGTGGTATGGGTCTGTACGGTAGCATAGTTCCTCTCACGATGCGGCACTCTTAGCCGCCTCTTCTTCTTTTTTGCGCTGGGCGCTCAACTCGGCCAGACTGCCCAAGGTGCGCAGCGATGGGAATAAACCACTCCAAGCCAGTACGACGACGAGCGTTCCGATACCGCCGCTAACAACAGATACGACGGGATTGTAGAATTGTGCAACGAGACCCGATTCAAATCCGCCAATCTCATTGGAAGAGCCGATGAATATCGAATTCACCGCCGAGACGCGCCCGCGCATGTGGTTAGGCGTGCTCATCTGCGACACCACGTGGCGCACGACCATACTCACATTGTCAAACGCTCCGGTCAGGGCGAGCACAGCCATCGATAGCCAGAAATTTTGCGACAGACCAAAAACAATTGTAGCCGCCCCAAAACCCGCAACGCACAGCAGCAGGGTGCGCCCAGCTTTTTGCATGGGCGGCAAGTGTGCCATGAGCAGCGCCATCACGCAGGCCCCGGCCGCAGGCGCCGCACGCAGCCAGCCTAATGCCTCTTCTGGCTCGAGCCCAACCGGTGCCAAATCGACAATCTCGCGCGCAAAGATCGGCAGCAGATAAACCGCCCCCCCTAGCAGTACGGCAAATAGGTCGAGAGAACTAGCGCCCAGGAGAATCTTCTTATTCCACACAAAACGAAGCCCCTCGGCGACCTGCTCAATCATCTGTCCGCGTGCACTACGCGCAGCGGCCGGCAGCTGCATGCCAAACAGAAATACGATAAAAGCCAGCGAGGAAACTGCGCTCAGCACGTAGGCGGCCTGAATATTGTAAGCGATAATAAAACCGCCAAGGGCCGGGCCGCCAATACCGGTTATCTGCTGCAGGCTTGTGCGCCACTTAACGGCGTTTTCAAATTCCTCTTCTGGAACAAGCAGCGGCATAATAGCCGAGCGCGCAGGTCCGCCCATGCGTAGCATCGTCGCATCGAGAAAGAGGAGTCCATACATCCAGTTTACGGACAGTTCGCAGTAGCTAAAGGACGCCAGTCCCAGCGAGGTAAACGTCGCACCCGCTAGGCTCAGCATCATCAGCTTGCGCCGGTCGTACACGTCTGCCAGATAGCCGGCAGGCAGCGTGAAGAGCAGCATGGGTATTGCCTGTACGAGGCCGACCAGACCGAGAGCGAGCGCCTCTCCCGTTCGATCATAGACCTCCCACCCGATAGCCAATCCCTGCGCGGCCGTCCCCATACTGACCAGAGAAGAGGCGATCAGATAATTGCGAAATAGTTCGATGCGCAGCGCACTGTATGGGTCGTGTTCTTCGCTCAATGCACATCCGTATGCGTTGTATGTATATCTACAATTTACCGGACAATATAAGCGCACCCAACGATCTCTTCAATGCACTTCACTTGGTTGGGGACAAACTTTATGCGATACTATTATGCCCACGTATCCAGCACTATTTACGGCGAGAAACGATCATGCCTATTCGCTTTGTCGTACTGACGGACAGCCACTACCACCCACGGGCCGAAAAGGACTACGGCGCACCGAAAATGCTGACGCGCAGCCGCGAAGTCCTCGACGCCATACCCGACGCGGTAAACGCACTAGAGCCCGAATTTGTCGTGCACGCGGGCGATCTGCTGTGCGGCGGTTCTTCTTTTAACTTGCCAACGCACCTCTATGAGCGTTCAGTCGATGAGGTAGCAGATGTACTAGCCTCTATTAAGGCTACCTTTTACTGCGTGCCCGGAAACCACGACTGCGATGCGCAGACCGGATCTATGGAAGCCTTCGCTCGCCGCTTTGACCTACCCAATCCGCTCATAACGGCCGACGTCAGCCCCGGACTGAGACTCGCACTAGCCAACGTATATCACGCCTGCAGCGGAGTCGAAGAAGGGATGGGAATTTGGACCGATATACTGGATGAACATCTGCGCAGAGCGGCCCGAGATGCCGAACGCGATGGCTGTGTCCTGATGCTTGTCCTCCACACTTGGGTCCTACCCAATCACACGCCAGACCGCGGGGTGGTAAAAAGGGTGGAAACGCTGATGGAAACGCTGATCTCCCATCGCGCCATTGCAGCCGTCTTTACGGGACATCGACATTTGAACCGCATTCGCATGTACCGCGATATCCTCATCGTTGACACCGCCTGTCTGGTGGGATTCCCCCTAGGATTTCGCCTGATTGAAATAGGCGACGACGGCTTGCTAAAAATGCGCTTTCACACGCTTCCTCTGCCCGATCTCAGCGCAGCTTCCTACGCCCGCTCACCGGATTGGGAAAACGACCGATGGCAGGGCGAAATACACGATAGAGACACTGAGATACTACTGCCCAGACTGAGTCAAATCAGATCCTGATTGGCCGAAAACCGCTATGACACTGCGCCAAGAGAAAATGCCCGGCGGCTGGGCCATCGATCTGTTTAGTGACGGCCGCTCTATTTCGCGCCTGTGGATCGCCGACCGCCAAATACGCATAGGCTCACAGCTCATTAAGATAGGCGGAATTGCCGGCGTTGGAACCGACCCGGCTTTTCGCAATAGGGGCTTAGCCAGCCGCATCATAAAAGCAGCGCTGGAACTCATGAAACGCGAGGGCTACGACGCCTCATTCCTCTACGGCATACCAGACTTTTACCATCGCTTTGGTTTTACAACCTGCATGCCTCAGCACAGCCTCGAAATAGAAACGCGCTGCGCCGAATGCGCACAGAAAATACTCAATATGCGGACCGCACAAAAGGCGGACTATACCACTATTGCCCGCATATACAACCGCGACAGCGCCAATCGAACCGCCAGCTGCTGGCGCGATCCCAAGCGCTGGTACGGCTTCCCGATGGGCTCGGGGTTTGGCGTCCCCTGTAAAGCGCGCGTCGCTCTAGACCACCGCGACCGGGTCGTTGGATACGTTCTTTACGACGACGTGGACACCCACTGCCGTATTGCCGAAGTGGGCGGTCAGAGTCGGGCCATATTTCACACCTTGCTGCATGATATGGCGCGTCGTGCCGTCCGCCTGCGCCGCCCATCTCTATCTCTCAGCCTGCCACTCGACCATCCCTTCGCTCTCTTTTGCCGCGACTACGGCTGCACGGACCATACGGCCTACGAGCGCAACGCCGGACCGATGGGGCGCTTAGTAAACCTCCACACCTGCATCGAGAAAATCCTCCCCGAGCTCGTCCATCGCTGGCGCCTACCAGATCGCGAGCAGGTCCTTGCCGTGCGAACGGACATAGGTCATTTTACGCTTAGCTGGCAAGGGAATAAGCTGCATATAGAACAAGATGCATCTCGGTTGGCTGCTCGCCTTGACCAAGGTGCACTGACCGAATTACTGCTCGGATACAAAACTGCGAGTAGCCTTAAAACGCACAAACTGCTAGCGTGCAACCGCACCCAACTGAACCTGCTGGAGAATCTATTTCCGCCACAGCAGGCCCATATGTCTTGGCCCGATCGTTTTTAACGAGGATATAACTCATGCGCATTCTACTGGCCGCTTTTAAGCAGGAAACCGCAACGTTTAACCCAGCCCGTTCAACCCGCGAGCACTTTAAAATTGTGCAGGGAGCGGACCTGTTGGCGCTGAGCGATACGCGCAGCGAGCTGGGCGGTGCGCTGACTAAGCTTGCGGAAGCCGGCGTCGAGGTAGTGCCCACTTATGCAGCCTGGGCCGTCTCGGGAGGCCCCGTAGACGACGGTGAGCTCGACGCCCTAATCGACGAAATGCTCGCCTCGATTCGAGCGAACAGAGACGTGGACGGTGCGCTCATCGTATTTCACGGGGCCATGGCCGGTGTAACAGAGATGGATCCGGAGGGACGCGTGCTGGCAGCGGCGCGAGCGCTCCTAAACGACGTGCCCATCGTCACTACTTTTGATTTACACGGCGTCATGACAGATAGACTCGTTGAGCACGCCGACGCCATCGTGCCCTTTCACACCTACCCGCACGTCGACCAATACCAAACCGGCCAGCGCGGAGCCAACTGCTTATTAAGGCTCCTAGAAACAGACGCGCGTCCCACCGTAGCGCGCATCAAGCTGCCCATGTTGGTGCGGGGCGATGAGCTGATTACCGCAACCGGTCGCTTTGGGCTGGCCATAGAAATGTGTCGGGAAATTGAAGCTTCTGAAAAGGGCCTGGCCGCCGGCGTATTTATCGGCAACCCCTTTACCGACGTGCCTGACCTACGTTCCAACGTCGTCATAACCGCCGACGGTGATGCGACTTGGGCGCAGCAGAAAGCGACAGAGATTGCACGCTTTATGTGGGACAATCGAGACCATTTCGTCGCGCCACTGACGCCGCCGATTGAGGCAATACAGATCGCCGAGAAAACCGATGGATTAACAGTATTTTCCGACGCGGCCGATGCCACATCCTCAGGCGCATCCGGCGACAGCAATGCCGCGCTTAGGGAATTGATAGAACACAATTATTCGGGTACGGCGTTGTTGCCGTTGGTTGATGCATCGGCCGTACAAACGGCTCTTACGGCGGGCGTGGGCGCACATATCCGCGTCGCGTTAGGCGGCAGCATCGATCGACAGCGACACCAACCCATTGAATGCGAAGCCTACGTGAAGTCCCTAAGCGATGGTCACTTTCTCTACAGCGACGGCCTGCCCGGACATGGCGGACCGACAGCGGTCCTGTGCGTCGGACGCTACACGCTCATGGTGACCACACTGCCGGTAAATATTATGGACAGACACGTCTTTATGGCCTGTGGTCTATTACCGGAGCACTTTGACCTAGTCGTCTGTAAGTCCCCCAACGGCTTTCGCCCACACTTCGAGCACATTGCCAGTCGCATCATCGCCGTTGACCTACCCGGTTCAACCAGCGCCAACCTCCGCTCGCTGCCCTTTGCGCGCTGTACGCGTCCGATCTTTCCCCTAGACGAACAGGTAGAAGCTCCGGCAGAAATCACCTAAGCAGCTGATTCCGTAATCTCTCCGATCAAGCGCAGGCACTGATCGTCCCAATCAAATGGAGTCGCAAGGACAAGACCGTGTTAACCGCGACCGTACAAATGCAGTTCGAATGAAACTCCGTGTGCTCGCATCTCCAACCTCATAGCGTACTCGCGCAGCGTGCCGGCGCCGAGAAAAGAGCCCACATTGGGCGATACGTCTACCTCAACCATAGCCGAAAGTCAGGCGCGCCGTATATGCCCTCGCTTAACGCTTTTTCTATACGCCCACCAAAGAGCGCCGGCGTCAAGCCTTATCCCATGATTTCAGTTGTGACGCCCTACGTTATTTTCGACAGGCAGCGACCGTCTATCATCAGCGGCACAATCGAGTGACTCTGCATATAAATGAAGCCCGGACAGACGACCTTGCCCCGCGCATCGACGACCTCAGCCTCGTCGCTCCCAAAAAGCGCGCCGAGAGATTTCGCCGTAATTCCCTCCCGCTATAGGATCGACGCACTAGTCTTGGACCGGGCGAAGTTTTAACAGCACGAGCAGCCAGCCGCGGTGCCAGTAGGCACTGTTTATGTAGGAATTTTCCTCTGTCGGCCAGTTGGTCCAATAAGTTTCATTGTGCGGTATTCGATGATACCACTGCACGAGCGGTATCGAAGGCAGCTCGCCCAACCAGATCTCCATCGCTTCGCGGTATAGCTCCATGAGGCGAGGGTCGCCAGGAGCCACCTCAGCCATCTGGTCTACGACGCGGTCGTAGCGCTCGTTGGGCCAGCGCCAGAAATATTCGGCCGACGTTCCTGTCGGCTGGACAAACCGGCTGTGATAAAGACGCAGCGTAAAGTAGGGATCGCGCACGGAACCGCCGTGCCCTGTCATAAACGCATGTGCCGTCCCCTGCGCCATCCGCGTATAAGCATCTGACGTCATGCGAAAATCTGCGTCGAATCCAGCGCGTTCTAGCTGAGCTACGAGCACCGGAGCCAAATCGTTAAAAATGGAGAAAATATCGATGATAATGCGAAAGGGTTGACCGTCTTTTTGCCAAAACTGGCCCTCAGCTCGTTCCCATCCCTTAGCGCGCATAATCCGAGCGCTTTTTTCCGCGTCAAAAACGCCGATTTCACTGGTCTCGATAAGATCGCTTACGGCATTTACATAGGGCCTAAGGGCTGGATAATCAGGAAAGGGCAGCAGCGTAGATTTGCCGGCGCCCTGCCAGCCGATCTCTACTAGTTGAGTGCGATCAATTGCGTAGTTTATGGCGCGCCTAAGATCCGGATCGTCAAAGGGTGGTTCCAACGTATTAAAACCCAGCGAAACGGGCCAAAAGTCCACGTATCCAAGCGGGGGCTGGCGCCCCGTCCAGGTGCTAACGTGCGGATTGCGATCAATAACGGTCTGAATATTGGGCGGGCGCAGGTCCAAGCTCGTATCCATCGCATTGGTAATGAGATTTTGCACGCGCTTGGCCTCTTCCATATGGGGCAGGTAGATAACGCGCTCGACCTGGGGCCGCTCGGCCCATCCGACCCGCTCAGCCCACCAATCGTCGCGCACGTCCCAGATGCGCTGCTGCGGCGAAGACAGCGTCATAGTATAAGGCCCAGAAACGACGGGCCAACCGCGCGCTATGTCAAAATTATCGAACGTATTGGGATCTTTACCCTCCCATATATGACGAGGAACGATAGGCACGCCGATGCCAAAAATCGCCGTGAAATACGAGAAGGCAAAGCGCGGGTTAGGCGACGTAAGCTTGATGCGAGCCGTCAACGAATCGACGACAACGGCTTCTTCTACCCAGTTGGCCATATCGGTTGAATAGGTCAGCGAAGGCGCGTGGCCTTTGAGCATATTGACCGTAAAAACGACGTCGTGTGCCGTCCACGGCGCGCCGTCACTCCATTCGACGTCGTCGCGAATTCGCACGGTCAGTTCGGTGTAGTCGGCGTTAAACTCGTGCCCCGTGGCAATCCAGGGAATCACTTCATCCTTAAACGCATTGTAATAGTAGAGTGGTTCGTATAAAAAGTTGAATCCCGTCCGCGATGTCCTGCCGGGAATAAAGGGATTAAAAGAGTTGTAGTCCTGAATTTGACCGCCGCAAATGTTGCTCTCAGCGCAGTCCATAATCAGCGTGCGGTTGCGCGGCACGTTTTCCAAGCGCGTGCTTGCACCACCCTCGCCAGACGGATCTCCACCGCAACCGATCAATAGAAAGACCCATCCCAACAAAATTATGCAGCGTATCGCCAAGTGGAACACTCCCATGTTAGAGAATTCTATAACGAGTCAACAGGCAGCGCGAACCATTTTTTATCAGAAGAATTTCAAAAAAAGCACGCAACGCCTATGTTAAGTTCGTATTGTTATTCGTATGGAATAGTATACTACGCAAAAAACCAACTCGCAGGAAAGGACCTCGATGCGCTGTCAGGAAATTGACTACCAAATATACGGCAATGACTTACAAGTAGTAGAAGTCGAGCTAGATCCCGGCGAAACGGTTATCGCCGAGGCCGGTGCGATGAACTGGATGGAAGACCACATCAGTTTCGAGAGCAAAATGGGCGATGGCTCCAAGGCGGACGATGGCTTAATGGGTAAATTGCTCAACGTCGGCAAGCGCGCTCTGACCGGCGAATCAATCTTTATGACCCATTTTCACAACGACGGTCGAGACAAACGACGAGTTGCGTTTGCCGCGCCCTACCCAGGCCACATTATTCCCATCGATATGGCACAGATAGGCGAGGAACTTATCTGCCAGAAAGATGCGTTCCTCTGTGCCGCGCTGGGCACCGAGCTCAGCATCGCGTTTAACCGCCGACTTGGCAGCGGCTTCTTTGGCGGAGAGGGCTTTATACTACAACGGCTACGCGGAGACGGCATGGCTTTTGTGCACGCCGGCGGCACCGTCGTTAAGAAAGAGCTCAACAACGAACAGATTCGCGTCGACACGGGCTGTTTAGTCGGCTTTAGCCCGGGTGTTGATTACGACATTGAGATGACGCGCGGTTTAAAATCGATGTTTTTCGGCGGGGAGGGTCTATTTTTAGCCACACTGCAGGGCACGGGAACCGTATATCTGCAGAGCCTGCCTTTCGCCCGTCTGGCAGACCGCATACTTGAAAATATGCCCTCTGCTGGTGGCAAACAGCAGGGCGAGGGTTCCGCACTTGGTCGCCTTGGCCGCATGATTGACGGTGACTAGTGCTAGGCAACTAGAGCATGAAAACCATAGCAAATCACACGTCCAGCACTACAATACAAGAGGGTAATTCATGTACGACCTGCTCTTTAAAGACGGTCTATTAATTGACGGCAGCGGCGCACCGGCGTTCCGAGCCGACATCGCCCTGCAGCAAGGCCGTATAGCCGCCATAGGCGACTTAGGCGACAATCCAGCCCATCAGACCATAGACGCAAGCGGGCGCTATATCTGTCCGGGCTTGATTGATATCCACACGCACTCCGACCTGACACTAGCGCTCGACGGGCGCGCCTATAGTTCGCTAGCGCAAGGTATCACTACGCAAATTATGGGTAACTGCGGCGTATCGGCAGCCCCCACGCGCGAAGGAAATCCGTACTACGGCCCGCTCGACCCGAGTATGACACGCGGACTGGACTGCGACTGGGTGTATTTTGACCAGTATTTTGACCGCTTAGAGACGCAGGGACTCGGCACCAACACGGCCACGCTCGTAGGCCACGGCAATATCCGCGTGGCGGCCATGGGCTACGAAGACCGCGCACCCACCGCCCGAGAAATGAACGCCATGCTTGACTTGACAGAGCGGGCTATGGCAGACGGCTGCTTTGGCCTGTCCAGCGGACTGGCCTACGCGCCGGGACCCTATGCTGCACCCGAAGAACTGGTCGCGCTCAGCGAAGTGGTCGCCCGCTACCAGGGCATTTACACTTCGCACATTCGCAACCAAACCAAGGGCATTGCCGCAGCAGTGTGCGAAGTGACCAACGTCGGACAGCAGGCATGCCTAGCCGCACACGTTTCCCACATGCAGCCCGGAGATCCTATGCTCGGTTCGACGCGCCAGCTTTTAGAGGACATGGATGCACTGCGCGCAGAGGGCATTGATATCAGCTGCGATGCCATCCCCTATACCATTGGTAGCACAACACTCAAGTCGCTGCTACCCCCCTGGGCACTTGATGGAGGAGACGAAGCCCTCCTGCGACGACTGAACGATCCAGCCCTGCGCGAGCAGATCAAAGCCGATACCATGCAACACGGCGCTGAAAGCGGCGGCAGTCGCAAACGCAACCTGGTAAAGAGCGGTCAGTGGGAGAAGATTTGGCTAGGCAGCGCCGAGCATAATGTCCGCTTTGCCGGGCTGGACTTTGCCGAAATTGGGCGCCGTCGTCAGCAAGACCCGCACGACGCGGTGCTAGATATCCTCATTGAAGAGGAAGCGCGCCCCTGGATGTTGGCTGAAGACGTTTCAGAAGAAGACTTTCTCAACATTGCACGCCATCCAGCCGGAGGCGTCATTTCCGATGGCTTTTCCCTTGTTCCAGAGGGCGTTCTGGCCGAAGGCAAGCACCACCCGCGTTCCTATGCGGCATTCCCCTACTTTCTGCGACGCTTTGTGCGCGAACAGGCCGCTATGCGATGGGAAGAAGCCATCTACAAGCTCACCGGTCACGCCGCTGCGCGCTTTGGTTTAACCGATCGCGGACTCCTCCGCGAAGGGCTGTGCGCAGACTTACTCGTATTCGACCCAATGACCATCAGCGAAGGCGCCGACTTTGAGTCTCCGTATCAATATCCAGATGGAATCGACTACGTGTTGGTCAACGGCTCTATTGCTGTCGAACGAGGCGAATTGAGCGACGTGCGCGCAGGATGCGTATTACGCAAATAAAGGAGGCACGTAGCAACAAACGGGGCGTATCCGTTTACTAGGATGCACCCGGCGCGGTAAACATCTCGCGACGATAGGGTAAGAAGGCGCCGTGTTGGCGGTATAGTGCATGGTAGTGCGCCACTTTTCCCTCGTCCACTTCAACGCAGAGTCCGGTCCCTTGGGGCACTCCCCAGCGCGGCCCGGTAGACGTTGGAACGGGCTCACATAAGATATCATCTTCCATCATCGCAGCCACCTGCTGATTGCCATCCACTAAATTGGGCAGCGTTAGACACACGTGATGCGATGCAGCCGCCATAAGGCCTAGCTCGCCGTGCGTGTGACGACAAACCTGCAGCCCCTCGCCCTGTGCCTGCCAACTCAGGCGATGAAACTGTCCCAGCGTGCCAACCCAATTGCTGCTGAAGCACAGCACGTCCACGGCACGTCTCTTTATAACTTCGTGCACGTCACACACGCGCCACAGTCCCTCATTGGCACACAGAGCGACCGGCGTCTGCTGACGGACTTCCAGCATATTCTCTATGGGCTCAGGCCATGCGGGCTGCTCGGCAAAATCGATGCGATAGGTATCAAAGGCTTCCAAATGCCGAATGGCCTCATTGACACTCCAAGAACCGTTGGCATCAATCCGTATTTTTCTTTTTGGCCCTATTGCAGAACGCAACGCAGCGACCATTTCTAACTCACGCTCAAAGTCGATGCCCACCTTAAGATAAAACACGTCGTAGCCCTGTTCGATGCCCAGCTCAGCCTGAGCAGTGATCTTGGCGGGCTCACCATACGATAAGTAATAAAAGTAGTCGACCTCGTCGCGCTGCAAGCCACCAAAAAGGTTATACAGCGGCTGCTCAGAAGCTTTACCGCACAAATCGCACAGTGCCATGTCGATACCCGCAAAGGCGAAGTTTCCGCTCATCTCACGATGATACCAGTGGGCCGTAGAGAAAAAGTCCCGCGCTATCGCCTCTCGCTGCCACGGATCGCGGCCGACAAAAAGCGGTGCAACCGAATCGAGTGCAGCACAGATACTTTCGACGTTGGGCCCAGGACAGCTCTCACCCCAGCCAACTAGCCCACAATCTGTGTTGATTTTGACCAGAACAGCCGTAACACCGTCCCGCCGCACACGCGTCGAAGTTTCGCGGTACTTGTAGGGCACACTAACAATCGTATTTTCAATAGAAGTGATTTTCATAAGCGTGTAATTTTAATTAGATGGATACGCATTTATACGCTCTATCTAAGCGCCTAAGGCACGTAGGCTCTCATTTGTCTCCTCGTAGCCTAGATCCAATTCTTCCACGCCGCAAATCATCGCGCAGCGTTACCAGTCCTTTTATTACGAGTTCTTCCATGGTATACTTTTACACGGTTCGACGTGTCGGATTATGATTGCCGTGACAATATAAAATGCGTTAGGTGACAGCAGCAACTTCCATCAATGCATCATACGTCATCGCATATAGAAAAAGGAAAGAGCGGAGCACCCGCAGGGCACTCCGCTCACCTCCTGACACCGCATTGTTGATCTAAGAGCGCGTTCAGCCCTGCGCCGGCTCAAGTCCCAAGAGCACCAGAAGCCACGTATTGTGCCAATAGGCGCTGTTTATGTAAGCATTGTCTACTGTAGGCCAGTTTTTCCAATAGGTCTCGTTTTGCGGTATGCGGTGATACCACTGGACCAGCGGAATAGAGGGCAGTTCACTCAGCCAAATCTCCATGGCCTGGCGAAAGAGATTCTGTAGCTCCGGATCGTCGGGAGACGTCTGTCCCATCTTATCAACGATCGCATCGTACTCAGGATTGGACCAGCGCCAGAAGCGCTCTGCGTGCGTGCCAGTCGGCTGCACAAAGCGGCTGTGGTACAGACGCAGCGTAAAGTACGGATCGCGCACGGAACCGCCGTTGCCCATCATATAGGCACGGGCCGTGCCTTGGGCCATGCGCGTAAACGTGTCTGATGTAAGACGAAATGAAGCATCTACACCAGCCTGCTTGAGCTGGGCAACCAGCACTGGCGCTAGATCGTTAAATATACCAAAGATATCAACGACCATTGTCAGGCGCTCACCGCCCTTACTCCAAAAGCCTTCCCCATCTTTGCTCCAACCTTTACGCTGGAGAATCTCTGCGGTCTTGGCCGGATCGTATACGCCTATTTCGTATTTGTCTATCAGATCTTGGATACCGTCCGTATAGTTGCGAATGGGAGGAAAGTTAGGCAACGGCAAATACGAAGAGGTACCGGCTCCCTGCCAGCCAATTTTGACTAGCTGCTCTCGATCAATGGCATGGTTAACCGCACGCCGCACTTCCGGATCGTCAAAGGGCGGCTCCAAGTTGTTAAAACCTAAGCATACAGGCCACCAATCTAGGTAGCCTAGGGGCAACTCCTTGCCCGTCCAAGTCGATACGCCGGGATTAGCATCTATGATGGACTTGATGTTAGGCGGGCGCAGGTCAAGGCTGGTATCCATCGCGTTGGCAATAATATTCTGCACGCGCTTACTCTCCTCCATGTAGGGCAGGTAGATAAGGCGCTCCACCTTGGGCAACTCGCGAAAACCAACCTTAGCGGCCCACCAATCAGGGCGTATATCCCACACGCGCTGTTCGGGCACCGAAATGGCCATTTTGTAGGGACCGCTAACGACTGGCCAGCCCTGTTCCATATCGAAGTTGCTAAAGGACTCAGGATCTTTACCCTCCCAAATATGCTTAGGCATAATGGGAATACCGTTGTCGAAGTTGTTTGTAAAGTAGGAAAAAATAAAGCGCGGATTTGAAGCGGTTAGTTCGATTTGGGCCGTGTGGTCATCTACCGCCGTTGCATTCTTCACCCAGGCCTTCATATCCGTTGAAAAGCTCAGACTCGGCGCGTGATCCTTAAGCATGTTGATCGTGAAGACCAAATCGTGCGCCGTCCACGGCTGGCCGTCGCTCCACTCGACGCCCTTGCGGATCGAAACCGTGACCTCGGTATAGTCGCTGTTGTACTCGTGACCGGTCGCAATCCAGGGAATAATATTGTCACTCCCTTCGGCGTAGGCGTTGTAAAAGTAGAGCGGCTCATAAACAAAGTTCCAGCCCGTTTTAGTCGTGCCGGCCAGCAGGAACGGATTAAACGTATCGTAGTCTTTGAACTGGCCGCTGCAGTCTCCCTGGCTAGAACAATCGGCTATAAACGTGCGATTACGCGGCACGGCGCCCTGCTGACCACCACCGCACCCATAAAAAACAAACATGCACACCATAAAAAACGCCACATTCAATACCAATTTTCTCATGTACTTTACCTCACTTACCTTACGCTAAAAAATGATATTTTACCATATTACAATATCGACCATTTGTCATTAACAACGTAAGCCGCCTTAGGCAGTTCTTAATATTCAAACAGCATACGTATAGTGACACATCCATGTAAGAATTATAGCATAACACCTCATCGCTTACTTTTTCCTCATCGTAAGACGCTCACCATCCCTATTCCAAAAACCCTCGGCGTCTTTACTCCATCCTTCACGTTGCAAAATTTCATCTGTCTTAGAAGGATCATATAATTCGATATCTTTTTCGATCCACGAGTTACCTGGGTTGGGCATAGGAATCGAACTAATCAGTTCACGCGTATAAGGATGTTGGGGGTCTCTTATAACCTTTTCTACATCACCAGCCTCAACCACGTTACCATGATAAAGCACAACGATCTGTTCGCTCACTTGATAAGCAGTAGTCAAGTCATGTGTTATGTACACAAAGGATATGTTAAAATCAGAGTGAAGCTTATGTAGACTATCCAGAATCGTCGCACGCAACGAAGCATCGACCATCGAAACCGGTTCATCGGCAATGATCAGTTTGGGCTTGAGCAAAAGGGCACGCGCGATGGTAATGCGTTGACGCTGACCGCCTGAAAGCTGGTGAGGATAACGCCCCAAAGTTTCTTCTGGACGCAGACCTACCGTACGAAGGGCAACGTCAATTTGCTCGCGCGCCTCACTTTGCGAAGAAGCCAAGCCAAACTTCTCAATAGGCGTTGTTAAAACATGATCGACTTTATAAAAAGGGTTATAAACTTCGAATGGATCTTGAAAAATGGCTTGCACATCTTGACGAAACGAACGCATTTCGTCCTTTTCCAAATCACCAAGATCGTTTCCTTTGTAAAGCACTTGACCACTACTGGGAGGAATAAAACCGAGTAGCATTCGCGCGATTGTCGTTTTACCACTACCTGATTCGCCAGCGATAGCAGTGAAAGACGGTTTATCCGGATCAATTTCAAGTGAAAAGTCGTCGACAGCCACTGTATGTTTGTCATCTCCAAACAGACCACCACCTGTCGTGAAAACCTTCCGTATATGGCGTGCCTCAATAAATGGTGGCATTGTGCCTCTCCTCATGCAAAAACAGAAAGTCGATTGCCCGAATTAGGGAGAAAAAAACTGTGCTATCCCAGAAATAGATTTGAATTCCTTGCTAACTTCGAAGAAAGACATATCTGCAATATCTCTCAAAGCATGAGAATATTTAATCAATTTCACCACAGAAATAGATGCCAAACAGCTTGGTGAAACAAACTATCATTCTCAAGCAGTAGCCAACCAATCAAAGGAAGGAACACTGGAAATAAGCCGTTGCGTGTAGGGATGCTTTGGGCTGCGAAAAATCTCAGAGACCGTGCCCACTTCAACAAGCTTACCATCATACATGATTCCAACACGGTCAACAAACTGAGCCATCAACCCCATGTCGTGACCAACTAATAGAACTGTTGCATTTAGATCTAATTGCAACTGCCGCAGCGTTTGCATAATCTGCCGCTGAACAACCACGTCGAGCGCTGAGGTTGGCTCATCAGCTAAAATGAGTTGCGGGTTAAGACATATGGCCTGAGCAATACAGACACGCTGTTTCATTCCACCACTTAACTCATGCGGATAGAGTTTTGTTACTTCTGGATTAAGCCCCACTTTTTGCAACAAGACTTTAACACGTTGCATGAGTAGCTCTTTACTTTCTTCTTCGCCATGCTCACGCATAGTTAAAACTATCTGGTCACCGATGCGTATGACTGGATTGAGCGAGTTCATCGCACCCTGCGGCACCATGGCAACTCGTTTGAGTCGAGTTTGACGTACTTGTTCCCTGTCAAGAGTTAACAGATCCGTACCATCATCAAATACAGCCTTACCTCCAGCAATAAAACCAGGTGTCTTAATCATGCGCAAAAGCGCTAAAATCATCGTCGTCTTACCACTACCCGATTCACCTGCTAGGCCAAAGCGTTCACCTTTGTATAAAGTCAAATCGACTTCGTTGACAGCACGGACTATACCACGTCGAGTCTCAAAGTGCACTTCCAAGCCGCTGATGTTGAGCAAGGAGTCTTTATCTTCTGTATTCTCACTCATACGGCTTTCCGCTGTTTGGGATTGGCCAACTCATCAAGTCCAAAAGCGACCATTAATAGGCCGACAAAAATAAGGCCGATAAACACGATGGGAATAAACCACCACCACCACATACCACGAATCAAAGCACTGAACGTGATAGCCCAATAAATCGTCATTCCAACCGTTGGATCATTCTGCGGTCCCAAGCCAAGCGCTTCTAAGCCAATAGATGAGAGAATGGCCCAGTTAACAGCATTGGCAAACTGCGCCGCTAAGTAAGGCAGTAAGTTGGGAAATAACTCTTTCCAAATTATCTCGGCTGTGCTCATGCCGTTGAGCTTAGCCATCTGCACATAGGCACGTTCTCGCATACTTAGCACCTGCGAGCGAATAACGCGCGTCGGCCACATCCAAGATAGTGATGCAATAACGAGAGCCATCATATTGACGCTTATTTCTTCACGAATTGTTGAAGCAATCGACACCAACACTACCAACCCTGGCACCGTTAGCAAAGTATCAACTATGCCCATCACGATTACATCATATTTTCCACCCAGATAGCCGCTGGTAAAACCAAGAATAATCCCAAGGCCCAAACCTACTGTGCCAGCTAACAAACCAATTCGCATTGTCAGCGGTATTCCAACAACCATAACGGACAGCAGGTCGCGCCCTGAATCATCCGTACCAAAAGGGTGCTCCCAAGAGGGTTCCATTCGTGGCGTTGTTGACAAGGGTTGGGCTAGAGAAGTATCAACAAAAAGTGGACCCAAAAGACCAAACAAAACAACAATTGAGACCATCACAAAGCCCGCAGCCAACGCCGGACTTTCGCGTAGATAGTAAATTATTTGATTAAGCCGCTGCATATTAATTTTGCTTATTATGGGAAATACGCGGATCAAGCAGCGGATAGAGAAAATCCATTAACATCGTTACCAAACCAATGGACATGATAAGAATGAGGACTACGCCGTTGATTACAGTATAGTCAGACGATTGGATAGCTTGAAATAACACCGTACCAATACCCGGGTAGGCAAAAATAACTTCAACAATCACCTGCCCAGCCACGACATTGGCCAGCGATAAACCGAGCGCCGTAAACTGCGGCAAAATCGCATTACGTAAACCATAGCGAAGAAAAATCGTTTTATTGCGCAGACCGTTTGCCTCAGCCAGTGTGACATAATCTTCACCTGACGTAGTCACCATCATGCCGCGCATACCGAGCGCCCAGAATCCCACTGCCTGTAACACAATAGCCAGAGCAGGCAAAATAGAGTGATGTAAAACGTCTAAGTAAAAATCAACGCTTGCAATAGCTAACATTCCAGGCGAATAACCACCTGACAATGGAAACCACTGCATTTTAAGACCCAGAACATACAAGACAACCAGGCCCAGTAAGTATGGCGGAATAGCTGAGAGCGTCATAAATGGAAGAACTAAGTTACGCAACCAAGGAGGCGCATTGGGCCATGCAGAAAACGCTCCAATCAGAGTACCAATAGCAAACCCGATCAGCACAGAAACTACCATTAAGCCAATCGTCCAAGGAATAGCATTGCCAATCATCTGGCCAACACGGGCCGGATAATTAGCAAGTGAATAGCCTAGGTCAAATCTAAATACATCACCAAGGTAATTTATGTATTGGATATGAAGCGGCTTATCGAGACCAAATTTGGCCTGATATGCCTTGACCATGGCTTCAATTCCGTCTTGTCGTAGTCCTCCACTCGCGGCAAGTTGCCCCAGCTTTTCGCGAATTGGATCGCGCCCTGTACCTATTCTGGGTAAAAAGAAATTTAAACTCGCCGCGGCCCACACGACCACGAGAAAAAGTGCCACCCGTCTTACTACTATATTCCAATTCATGTAAATCAGTTATTGAGATTTGGGAATAAAAACCTGTATAAAAGGCAGGAGACATTAAATTATCGCTGGTGCCTTGTTATGTCAAATAAGTTTGACTAGTTCTCACCGCCTTCAGAGAGGCGGAGTACGGTGCCCCCAGCCACGGCACGCACGGTATCACGCGCGCCGCTAGGCCACTGGACGGACACCCATTCGGCCCGCGCGTTCGGCCCTAAGCCGAAGTGAAGGCGAAGCCCGTTAGATCCCAAATAGCCCGAACCGCTGTTAACCGTGCGCAACAGCGTCTGACCGCTGACGCGCACGCCGACTCGAGCGCCGATGCCGTGCCGGTTGAGCCCTCGCCCCAAAAGATCAACGGCGATGTGTCCATTGGACGTTTCCGTATCATTGCGCAACAGAGTCGGTGCTTCGTCCAAGTTCATTATCAGCAGGTCGACATCGCCGTCCCCGTCGTAGTCGCCGCTGGCCGTTCCTCTACTCACCGCTTTAACGGCTAAACCTGGCCCGCCATCAACCTCTACATAACCACCCCCATCGTTGCGGAACAGCTGGTTGCGCTGCGCGTAGCCACCCCCCGTCGAGGCCTGATCAACCTGCGGATATACGTGACTATTGACCGAAAACAAATCGAGATCGCCATCGCTATCAGCATCAAAAAAGTGGGCACCCCATCCTAAATACTCTACGCTGGGAGCGGCTAACCCACTGCTGGAGGTCGCATCGACAAACTGAAGCTGGCCGTCGTTGCGATAGAGCGTGTTCGTCTCGCCATAAAAATTGGTGACAAAGATATCGCCATCCCCGTCTCCATCGTAATCGCCTACATCCACTCCCATGCCCGATTCCTCTTCCCCATCGATATTAAAGGCCACACCCGCCTGCATTGCCACGTCGACAAAGCGACCCCCATCGTTGCGCCACAGAACGTTAGCTCGCTCATCGTTGGCCACGAAGAGGTCCATATCTCCGTCGGCATCAAAGTCCTCGGGGACTACTCCCAGCCCGTAGTGGTCGTTGGCTGCAGCAATCCCCGACACCTCTGTCACGTCGACAAACTGTCCGCTACCTTCATTGCGATAGAGGCGATCCTCGCCGCCGGGAATACCAACGGGGCCGCAAAACACGCGCAGACCGCCCAAATAGACGCAGGGGTCCCACAACCCCGGATCGTCTAGCAGAGGACCGATATCAAACTCTACGTAATTGGTAACGTAGAGATCTAGGTCGCCGTCTTGATCGTAGTCAATAAAGACCGCGCTTGCGCTGAAATCGCTGCCCTCTACCCCCGAGGTCGTTTCGACGAATTGACCGCTCGCACGGTTTAGAAACAGCGCGTTTGCATCGTAGTTGGTCAGATAAAGATCGCGCAGACCGTCTCCGTCGACATCGCCAACAGCCACGCCGGCTCCCCAGCGTCGATCGCCGAGCCCGGCATGTGCCGTATCGTCGACAAAGCGACCCCCGTCATTTCGATAGTAAACATTGCCCGATCCCTGTTCGTAGGCCGAAAAGGTCGAGCCGTTTACCATGTAGAGGTCTAAATCGCCGTCGGCGTCTGCATCGAAGAACGCGGCTCCACCGCCGTGCGCTTCGAGTATAAAGCCCTTGTCCTTGCCGCCACCAACGTGGACAAAGTCGATACCCGCCTGGACGGTCTGGTCGGTAAAATACAGCTGTGCCAGAGCGGGTACAACCCACAGAACGAGCAGGACCAGAATGCGCATTATTGGTCACCCACGCGTTTCAACGGGTCAATGCGCACACCGAAAACCCAGCGTATTGCCCTTAACATACGAATGCGCATCTGTTGTATTTGAGCGCTTATCACACTGTGCCAATGTGTTTCCATTGACCCAAGAACCGCCACGTATAAACTGTAAGTCGCCCTCCGACTGGGTCCACTCCCAAACGTTTCCAGCCATATCCATGATACCAAATGGACTCGCACCTTCGGGGAACGTACCAACGGGCGACGTCCGCACATAACCATCGTGCTTGTGCCCGTAAATATTAGCATAACCCTGCTCGAAAGCTTCACCCCAAGGGTATTTTAGTTCCTCTGAACCTTCGCATGCATAGCGCCATTCTCGCTGCGTTGGAAGCCGTTTACCAGCCCATTCACAATAAGCACGCGCACCGTGCCAAGACACCTCGACGACGGGATGCGTTTCGAAGCTATCTTTAGCCGCAAAAATGCCTTCTTTCTCTTCTATAAGCGCAAAGCGACTGCGCAGCTCGATCCAATAAACGCCCTCTTCCTGTCTGTTGCCACGCTCATTGAGAAATAATGCGTACTCTTCATTAGTCACTTCAAACATATCGAGATGATAGCTGTCCCCATCCAATTCAATCAGAACGGAAGGACCACCTTTGATGGAATCGGAAGGTGCAAGCTCCTGCTGAGCTGCTGAAGACATCGACAATAACAAGGCACAACACAGCACGAAACGACCAATATGTTCACTCATTTTCATAGGTCCTTTATGTAACGGAATATTGTAGCACTAAACCCTTCTTCTTCTATCGATGGGCCCACTTCAATATGCAAATCTTCTGCTAAGGAGCGCACTTCAGGCTTTGCGTTGCCCATCAACACACCGATGCCAGCCGCTCTAAGCATAGGCAGGTCATTATCACCATCGCCAATGGCCAGCGTCTCATCTAGCGTTGCACCCACCTCACGCGCCAACGCATGCAGCGCCAAGGACTTATCGACGTGGGGTGGCATGATCTCGATCCGATCAGGGATAGACCAAGTTGCGTAGATGCGCTCTCCCCAGTGCGCCCGCATTTCTTCAAGCACTCTATTGCGCTGTGCTTCCCCAGTAACAATCATAATCTTAGGCGGAGCAGCGATCTGTCCGCTCAAACAGTGCGCATAGAGTTTTTCATCGTGCACGAATCCTGGCCCCCCAAACACCTCTAATCCATCGACCGAATGCGAATGGCGATACGCTTCGCGTAACTCGTCACCATCTTGTTCAAACAAACAGCATATCAAGTTGAAGTCACTCTCCTGACTAAAGGCGACTAATTCGCGAAAGAGATCCGCGTCGAGGCGCTCTTCGTGCAGCAGGCGACGGCGTCCGTCTCGTACATCGCTTACAGCGACGCCGCCGTTGTACGCCCCAACATAGAGTGCAGAAGCCACGTGCGGCCAATCAGCCAAAGGCTCCTGCGAGCGTCGAATGCTGCGACCGCTATTGCTAGCCACTGCAATACCTTGGTCCAGTAGAAGCTCAATCGTACGCAGCGAATCAATTGACAAACGACTCTCTTCGTCTAATATCGTGCCGTCCATATCAAAGGCGACCAGTTTAATCATTTTTTCTCCTGCCATTTTTTTCCACTTTACTCAACCGCTGTGCCTCCCGGTCATCTCCGCGCGCTAGGTGCACATAACGCTGCCATTCAGCGTCCGCTTTCTTCGGATAAGCGCGTTCATAGGTCAACGCCAAATGATAGCGCCACAGCGCGCGCTCAGGCTCTAGCTGCACCGACTTTTCACCCGCCTCTAGTGCCGCACCGAGCACGCCCAGTTGTCTATAAACATCACCTAATGATGCGTATAGCTCAGCGTTATTAGGATGTAGCGCAGCGCCGTCGGCAAACACCTTCACAGCGGCGCGCAAACGTCCCCTGTGCACGTAGAGCCCGCCGAGTTTTAGCGCTGCATCCCCCCCATCACCCCCCAAGGCAAGCGCCTGCTTAAAAGCCTCTTCGGCAGCTGACCAGTCACCGCGCTGGCTGTGTACGATGCCCAAGCTAACCCGTATACTCGCATCTACAGGCTGCAAATAAGCCAATTTTTCATACGCCGAAAGCGCTTTTTCTTGACGACCAAAAGCGCTGTAAATAAGCGCCGCATAGCGCCGAGCCAGCACCAAATCAGCATCTACCGCCAGCGCTCGTTCTACGTGGTCTAGTGCGCGCTGGAGCTGACCGTCTTCCCACAGGAAACGCCCCATCTCTTGATGTAGTAACGCCCCACTCTCTGAGCGCTCTATGCCTTCGGCTAGCACTCCGCGACCAACCTGTTGCTGACCCATATCGCGGTAGAGCGCAGCCAACTCCACGCGCGCACGCTCGTCGTCTGGGTCGTTTTCCAATGCCTGAGTATAAAGCGATTGCGCCGCCTGCTGTTGACCCAAACGCAGTTCCACGCGTGCCAAGTGGGCGTGCACATCTGGCAATGCCGGATCGAGTTGCAACGCTGCGCGATAGGCCGCGCGAGCTGACTGCAGATGCTCCGGCACGTGACCAAGCGCACCGTATGCGTGCCCCAAACGTGCGTAGAGCAACGCCGAACGCTCACCGCGACGCAGCGCGTCTTGGTAGGCGCGCTGTGCTCCGCTGTAACGGCCTTGGGCCGCTAGGACAAATCCTAGTCCGGCGTAAGCCGCTCCCATATCGGCATGCCGTTCAACGAGCTGCCTGTAAAGCACTGTCGCTTTTTCATAGGCGCCCTGTGCTTCGTAAAGAGCCGCCAGCCCCAGCGCGGCTTCTACCAGCGTGGGATCACCCGCTAGCGCCTGCTCTTCGGCGTATTGTGCATCAGCTAAGATCTGCGGGCTCAGGTTGCGCAGCGCTCGGTCACCAACGAGTGTGCGCGCCTCCTCGTGCCAGGCACCAGCATCTCGCTCGACACAGCCCCCCCACAACAGGCAAATCGACAATACGCCGAATCCATTCATAAATCGGCTCATGGCATGTCCTCTAACAGCGACCGACCTTCCACAATTTTCCAGCGTCTGTTTATCGGAACGTCGGAAAAGACGTCTGCCACCCCACTCGGCCAGTACACGGCAATCTGCTTCACGCGCGGGCAATCACCCAATCCAAAATTGGCCTCTAAGCTGCTGCTGTTGCCAAAGCTGTAGCCCGAAGCGACCTCGCGCATTTGCACCCGGTCCTTACAGCTCACCTCAATGCGTGCACCGATCCCGTCGCGATTGCTCTGCTCTCCTTCCAGCTGAATCGCCAACCAACCGTTGCCAAAGCCCTCATTGCGATAAAAAGCGTTATTCCAGTGATCGCCGGGCTGCGCTCCTCCCGAAGGCACATAGAGATCAACGTCGCCATCGCGGTCATAGTCGGCAAACGTCACGCCGTGCGACTTGCCGACGTGTCCTAATCCGAGCGCGTCAGTCATATCGGAGAAGGTGCCATCACCGCGATTACGATAGAGCACGTCGGGATCGCGGCGGCCCATCTGCGGACCGCCATTGCCTAAATACAGGTCGATCCAGCCGTCGTTGTCGACGTCGGCTGGCACGCCGCTCATCGTTCCTTCCGCTCGTGCGATGCCCGCTTCTTGGGCCACGTCTTCAAACGTGCCGTCACCGCGATTTCGGTAGAGCGCAGGCCGGTCGCGCACACTCGTGCTACGGCCCACAGCTCGATCCGCTAACACGCGATCAAACGAACTCCAATTGCCAACGAAAATATCGAGCTGGCCATCATTGTCGTAGTCCAAAACAAATGTTATAAAACCGTCTATGTGATCCGCGGCTGTGCCCGATACGTCCGTGATGTCGGCAAAAGACCCGTCGCCCTCGTTGCGATAGAGGACATTGGGTTCAGTAAAGTTGCACACGTACAAATCGGCTTCAGCGTCGGCATCAAAGTCGCCCCAAGCAGCGCTCAGGCTCTGCCCACGATGCGCTACGCCGGCCACGCCGGCCACGTCCACAAACGTACCGTCGCCTAAATTTCGATAGAGCACGTTGGTCGAATCGCCCGTCGCACCTGTGCCATTAGCCACGTAGACATCGATCCAGCCGTCGCGATCGTAGTCAGCAAAAGACGCACAAAAGCCCGAGCCCGTATCGCCGACGTTAGCGCGCTCTGTCACATCGGAGAAATATCCCGCACCGTCGTTGGAAAAGAGCACGTTAGCCCCACCACCAAACCAGCCGTCACGCGTTATGTATAAATCGGCATCCCCGTCGTTGTCATAGTCGGCAACCTGGGTGCCGATACCGCCGTCTGGCAAGAGCAATCCCGCCGCGATCGTCTGCTCAGAAAAACGCGTGCGATCATTGCGATAATAAGCCAAGTCGGGATGACCGAGTACCGCCAGATCCAGATCGCCGTCTCCGTCAAAATCGGCCCAAGCGCTAGAGCGCCCCCCATCTAGCTTGTCAACGCCCAGTTCGCTTCCCATCTCGCTAAACCGCCCATCCAGAGCCTCCGTCGTTACATCCTTGGCAGGGAAGCGATAGGCCTCCGGCACGTCCGACTCGGCGCGGCCCATCGCTCGGGAGACCTCGCGCAGATTCCACCGGAGCTCCAAGGCGTCGGGATGCTGTCCAACGGCATAGCGCAGCAGCGAGTCAGCGCGCGCATATTCTCGTTGCCATACAGCTGTAACTGCAGACTGATAGAGCGGCTCATAGCCATCCCTATCAACCGCGAGTGCACGAGCAAAATACGCCTGTGCCTGCGCATATTTCCCTTCCTCCAGCGCTTCGCGTCCGCGTCCTAAAAAAGTCTCGAGCATCAATTCCCGGGCCGAATCAAGCTGTGCGTTAAGCTCAAGCGCGCGCGCTAACCCTTCTATTCCTTCATCGATACGCCCCTGCAATAAGCGCAAGCGACCCAGCTGCCAGTGTCCTTCATAGGCCTCTGGCACCAGAGCAACGCATCGCTTGAACGCGCGCTCTGCAGCCAACAAACGGTGACGTTCCAACAGGTCTAAACCCGCTCTATAGGTCTCTGTAAATGCCGCCGAACGCGCAGGCACCTCAGGCGCTTTGGGAACACACGAAATAATACATACCACAGCGCATAAACGACTTATGATGCGATATAGAATGGGATTTCTTAGCACGTTAAAAAGTGAATCGTCTTGGGGTTTTGCGCAGCGCCAAGAGGCGCAAATGCTTAGACGCAACAACTTCAACTTCTCTTTGCCATTTGTCAACGTTTATAGTAAATTGCTGCCCGTCTCCAATCACCCGCAAAGGAGTATCCGATGCACATCACCCTCTTGGTCACCGCTATGTTTTGCACTACATCCCTGTTTGCCTCTCAAAACCGCCCAACCCTCAACATGAACGGCGAAGCAGCACAGCTCGTCGTCGACTTGGGCGGTGGTTCCATCTCCGATTTCCACCTGGGAGAAGACGGACTCAACCCACTCCAGTGGGATTCGTGGGATTTTGAACCCGATCCTTCACTCGAACCGCCCTTGGCCCCTCGATCCATGGGCCACTTTCTCTGTTTAGACCGCTGGGGACCCGCAACAGAAACCGAGACCGAGATGGGCATGGGCTGGCACGGCGAGGCTTCGCGCAGTTGGTGGAGCATCAGAATGGCACCCACTCATGCGGACGGACGCGTTCAGGCACAAATGGCGGCGACGCTACCGCTGGCCGGACTCGAGGTTCTGCGCACTATTCGTCTGCACGACGATCAGGCAATCTTCACCGTGCGCGAGGACGTGACCAATACGCGTCACATCGGTCGTATTTACAACATCGTTCAGCATCCAACCATTGGCCCCCCTTTCCTTAATGAAAGCACGGTCGTAGATGCCAACGGCACGCGCGGCTTCATGCAGGAAACCCCGGGGCCGAACTTTGAAAAGCCCGAAGTGCGCTGGCCGGATGCTCTTAAGAAAGACGGCACTAAGGTCAACTTACGCCATCTAACCGACGATGCCTCCCCGGCCGTCGTATCTTATATCATTGAAGAGGAATACGGGTGGGTTACGGCGATCAACGCCTCCGAACAACTGCTCATCGGCTATCTCTGGCCCAGCGCCGATTACCCCTGGTTTGACGCCTGGCGGCACGTAGCCGACGGAAAGCCCTTTGCCCGCGGTCTCGAATTTGGCACAACGGGGCTACACCAACCAGGCCCAGTCCTAGTGGAGAAGGGGAAAATCTTTGACCGCCACCTGTTTCGCTTTATCGATGCAGGTCAGACGCAGACGTTTTCCTACGCGAATTTTCTGATGGAGATTCCACAAGACTTTAACGGCGTCGACAGCGTATTATACGACGGAACCCAGATCGTCGTTACGGAGCGGGGGGGCAAAGAACGCGAAATGACGATGAAAGTCGGACCACTCTTCGCAACGGCTCAGTAGAGCCACGCTGGTGGACACACCCCATAGCGCACAGACGTGGGCGTCGCACGATGATGCGACGCCCACGACCTCACACTCTGCCTCGGGCTACTCAATAGCAGCCAATGGCACGCGCACACTGAGCGGCGGGTGGCAGCTGGCTTTAACAGACCTCGAGGGCAACGCAACTTATCGAATTACCGTAGACGTCTATTTTGAAGACCTGACCAATTGGCGCGATGCGCTGCAGTGCAAAGCCATATGGGGCTCTATACCAACCGATAACCCATACTGCCAGCAGCAATGGGATTATCTAGTACCTGAATATCTAGGCGAACAAACTCTGCGTTTTAGCCGCGTGCTCAGCGCCCCAGCCAACGTCGACTTGCTGACCTTGCACTACACGCTGCGCTGGACGACCAGTGGCACCACCCACTGGAGCACTCCACGCCTAGAACAGATTTCAGAACAAACTGCTCACCCCACGCACATAGCCGTCGTAACAGGCACTCAGGCCAGTCGTCAGCAGCACGGTATCAGACAAATTACTGACAATGTAGCCTTCTACGCCGAACGCTGTCGAGCCTGTGCAGCAGATGTCGACCTCATTGTTCTGCCCGAAGTGGCCCTCCAGTGGCAAGTAGCTGGACATCCGCTCGACACGGCTCTGGCCTATCCCAGTCCGGAAACGGAAGTGTTCGCCCAAATCGCCCGTCAGCACAACGTGCATATACTCCTTGGGCTTTTTCAACGCGAAGGGGATGCCGTGCACAACAGCGCCGTACTGATCGATGGAAACGGAAGCCTTGGCGGACGCTATGATAAAGTGCACTTAGCTGTAGGCGGTGAGAACGAATCTGGCATTTTACCCGGCGATTCATTTCCCATCTTCAAAACGCCTATTGGACGCATCGGTTGCAACATATGTATGGATATTTCTGCAGCGGAGTCAGCACGGATGGTAGGTCTCAATGGTGCTGATTTTCTTCTCTTGCCCATCATGGGCGACCATCGAGCCGATCGCTGGAGTCCGGGCCCGCCGGTCTTTCACGAGGAACGTTGGCGCGCGATCATGCGCATACGAGCGCTTGACGGGCAGTTTACGCTAGTCGCAGCACGCAACCAGGGACAGGGTTCATGTATCGTAGATCGCCGCGGCGACTTTCTCGCCTACAACGACGGGACGCAGGAAGTCATTACGGCCTGCTTGCCTGCTGAGGACGGGTATCGCACTTGGAATGGCGGAGATTTTCGCGGTATTAATTGGATGCAACGCCGTCCACATATCTACCGTGCCTACACGGATCAGACCAACACCGGGCCGCTACAAGAATGACCCTAAACCCCTCATACTCTTCTCTGCACAACAGAAAAGGTTGGAAAGACTAGTATATCCCGTCTTCAAAGCGCAATTTGCCCTGTGATGCGCGAGAAAAGTATTCTTCTACTGTCTGCCGCGATCGTGGGAACAACCGACGCAACTCGTCTACGATCACCTGTACTTTCGTCTCTTCCTCTCCCATGTCTAGAAGCAGGCGCGCATACAGGAAAAGAAGCTGTTGGTTGTGACGATCCGCTTCCAGTGCCTTTTCGAGATGCACGCGGGCCGCCCTCAATTCTCCTTTTTCAGCCAATGCAGTACCCATCAGCAAATTGGGCTGTGCACCTTCGGGATAGAGAGTCAACAACACACGGGCCACATCCTCAAGCGATTCACCTTTTAGCACGGGATGTCCGCGAGCATGAGTGCGTTCCGACAAATGATCGTACTCAGACGTTCTCTCTCGCTCCACATATGCCAATAACACACCAATGGCTATGATGAGAAATAGCAGTTTAAAAGAGCGTAAATAACGCATGAAAAATGAGGGGCAAGGCAGCCTCTCTTAAAGGCTTTCCTGCACGTCTTTCTTGCGCACCTTCCAAATAAAGGCGTCGTAATAGTAGTGGATCAGCGCAAAAGAGCTAAGAAGCGAGTAACTAAATAAATCGAAGTTCGCATTAAAGCCAACTATGCCAAATCCAAAATCACGCACATGACCTTCGCTCAGAGCGTGAAAAACGAGAGCGTAGGCACCGCACATCAACAGAAAAGCCTTTACATTACCCCGCTTAGTCAAGAAACTGATAACAGTAGAATCGCTTATACCGCGCTCGACCTTGTGCCGGTTGTAGTAATAGACCATAACAATATATTGCACGCCGTGCATGATACGATGAGCCACCGCAAAGACAAGCAAATACTCCGTGGTAAAGCTGGTGAAATACCAAAGAAAGTAGCTTACACCTAAAAAGGCATACTTGATCGGATTCAGCGCATATCCCTGACGTAGTGTCCAAGCAATGTGCCCTAACCAAACTATGCCGTAGACGATGGTTATACCCCATGAAACCTGGTGTACTACCTGCACACCTGCAGCACTAATGGGCACGTACCACTCGTGCAGCATACGTACCCACAGCGTCGAAAACAGCGGTGAAACTACCAGCATGTTAACAAAGAAAACCCACGAAAAAGCCAGGTCAAAATTGGCGGTAGAAGGCGAACCCGTCTTCGCCTTGAAATCGTATACACGCGCAAATCCGTACTGCTGCATCAGGCTGTGTTGATGATCCCACAGTGTGACAATCAGCACGAGACTGAGCGGAGCATGGTGCAGCAGCAAGTAGCAAAAGCCAATTAGCAGTACCGGGCCCCATATAAAACGCTCTTTAAAACGGACAAACTCGCCAGGCGATCCATAGACGCGCAACCAAGTCACAAAGTGATGAGGCACGGTTACCCATAGCGCGATAGCAGCAAGCGCAGCACCGGGCAGATACTGGCCAGAAACAAATGCAAAGACCAAAGCCGCTATCGGCAGACCTAAAAACCACACGTAATCTTGGCGGCGATCGACTATATAACCGGAGCGAAACAGGTTAGCAGATTCTGACATAGCCTCATATTTCTACAAAACGCATGCGTAAATAGCGCATCGCGGTTTAGGAAGGTAGCTGTGATAAACGCTGCAGCCGTTTCTGGTTTATTGAAATCTCAGCAGCGCGGCGCTTGCGCAGCTCTTCGGCGAATTCTTTCAATATTTTTTGCGATTGATCTTCTCTCCAATCAATCTCGACCTGCTCACGCACCTCGTCCAACGAGGGGTAATGCGCCGCGCGCCGCGCTTTTATACGCACCACTATATAACCGTTATCCGTATCAAAGGGACCATGTACGGTACCCTCCTCGGCGCGCAGAGCGCGACTAACAGGATTTTCACCCTGCCAGGCACCGCTCCCATAGATCAGATTTACAAACCGGTCGTCGCGCATATTCTGACCGCTACGCAAACGCTCTACAACACGCCGTCCCTCTTGTAGATCATCAGTTAACAGCCGATCGACTTCCACTTTTTCCGGCACTTCATAACGCGCTTTGTGCTCTTCGAAAAATAGACGCAGCGCATTGATATTGGGCTCCTGTGCCTGCACCAAGAGCTGCTCTTTGAGTCGGCGCACGACATACTGACGACGCGCCGTTTCCGCACTGGCGGAGACCTCTTGGTCATCGACGAGCCCGAGTCTCACCACTTCGAGCGAGGCCAGCACCTGTCGAGCAAACTCGCGCCGCACAGCCAAATCAAACGCCGTTGTATCTATTGAGCTAGCTCCGCGCATCATCTCTAATGCGCGAGCCAACGACAGCCTCCCACCTTCGTAGGAGACTACTTCCAAAGTTTCATTGACGGGATCCTTGTCACCAGCCAACACGCTGCGCAAAGCAGCCAAACCTGCATCTTGGTAGCGCACATCATAGCGCACATGCAGCGAGTCATAATAGGCCAGCAATTTACGCCCTATATCCTCACGCATAAACAGTTTTTCAATCGTATCGCGCTCCTGTTCAAAGCTGACCGGATGCACGTCGGTCAGCTTGATCAAAAAAAACCCATCAGCGACCCTAAGCGGTCCCGCTAACTGACCCAGCTCCATAGAAAATGCCTTTTCTGTCAGAGCCGAATAGGCGGGCATCGTCTCACCCCAACGATGATAGCCCATATCCGCGTTGCGTTCCAGAATACGCGGATCTTGTGAGTGGAGCTGCGATAACTCCTCAAAATCGACGCCCTGACGAATTTTAGCTAATAATGACACAACTGCCGTTGAATCACGAACCATCAACAGACTGAAGCGCACCTTGCGGTTGTATGGGCTACGAGAAAAATAGGCACGCAGTGAGTCTTCAGAGGGCACGCTGGGTGCAATACCCACACGCGCGTAGAGCAAGCGCTGTAGGGCAGCCAGCCGCTCGCCCTCAACCACAGCTTGGGCACGTGGACTTTGGTGAAAACCGCGCGCTTCCCCTTCTTGTACGAGAAGCTCTTCTTCGATCAGCGCATCTATATAGCGACCCGGCTCTATTCCCTCACGCATAATGTCGGGTATTCGCTGCAAGTAGCGGTTGTAGCGCGCTGCACTAATTTCAACAGAACCGACTTGGGCTATAACAGTATTGACTCCGGCAGGAGTAACTACCTGTCGAGATGGTTCCTCTTCTTGACCACAAGCGATAAGAATCAGCGTCGTCGCCGTAGTATACAGGGCAGTTTTAATGGTCGTGCTGCGCGTGATCACCCGTGACCTCCTGTCGATCCTTCAATTTATTTAGTTCTTTTTTGCTATCCTCAATACGTCCCAGCTTCAAGTAGGAAACAGCCAATTTTTGCCGTGCGTCCAAAAAGTCTGGATCACCCTCAACTGCGCGTTCCAATACCTGAGCAGCCTGCTCAAAATCCCCATCACGCGCATGCAAAAGTCCCATGTAATAGTTGGTATACACGTCTTTC